>NZ_JAWJTF010000106.1:0-34625 GCF_048836525.1 Nostoc sp. CALU 546 | reverse complement strand
TCACTAAGTAACGAATCGCACACCCTCCATTATCTTCGTCCCGAAAATCTTTAAATTCTGGCAAGTACAAAGAAGCTAAGTCTAAATACTTTTGGAACTGTCTAATTCCAACTGATGGCTCCAATTGTTTGGCTGCCTCCTCTCGTGTTAACAATTGTTCAACTACACAGCTTCCCTGAATTAGCAATGGTTTCGGCTCCTAGAGTTCCGATTGAGTTCCGACTGAGTTCCGATTGAATTCCGGTTGAGTTCCGATTGAATTCCGGTACTGCTAATACTAATAATAAAAACCCTACCGGCTGGTGAGTAGGGTTTTTCTGATGACTTAGCGTCAGGCTGACGCTAAGTACCTGATAATAATTTATGGATAGCTCCAAAATGATTAAGTACTTGTGGTTTTGGCTGTTGATACCTTGTACTACTTTCGTCAGCTAACCAATGACTTATTGTTTCTTCAGGATAATCACTAAGCCTATGCATCAGGTATATAGAAGCATTGTGAATTATTTTGAATTCTCTTGGATGCATTGGTCTAATACCAATGTTTTGTACCATACTGCGATCGCTCCTACTATCGGGTTAGTTTGTGGTGGGGAATAGCCCTCTGGTGTTGAAAAATCTCTGCTTGATTTCTAAACTTTTCCTGTTTGTTGTTTGATCATCTGCTCCACGTCATCAATTGCGTTCACTATTTCTCCTAAAACATTGAAAGCATCGTTTAATACCACATCATTTGATGTAGAAAAGTACTCGGACGACTGAAGCCTGCGATAATCCTTACTACTCCCCACAAGCTGCAATGTATATTGACAACCCTGTAATATAGTCCGAATCTCTGCTGTGGTTAATCTGATTTCCATTATTGTTTCTCTCCCTAAAATTTATCCTGGTGAATACTAAAACTTGCTCCGACTAAAGAACTGCCTAAGAATGCAGAAAAACTGACCAACATAGCTCCAAGACTTCTGTTTTTCTGGTACTCCCAACCAGAGATAATTATGTTGGGATTATTAGTCTCGATAATCTCCAGCCCCCAACAAGCCATTGCTCCAACTCCTAAAAACCCAGTTAAAAGCAGAGAGGCGATTGCAGTTGTTTCTATGGTTCGGTCAATCAAAATCCTGGGGTTAAATCTTTTTCGAGTCCGGCGAAGAACTAATTTATTACGAGTGTTTGAAGGCAAAGATGATTGATGAGTTACTTTATGGGTTTTCATTTTGCTTCGTCTAACTCCACAAAAAATCCTGCACCTGTATTCGTAATCTTTACCCTTCTTTGATTGACCAAGGTTTGAATCACACTAAGACTAAAATTTATGGTGCATAACCGAGCGCTGCCACCGCAACGACTTAGGTACTGAAGGCATAACTGGGAATGGTCTTTTGGGACTAGGTTAGCTTTTTTAGGCATGATGTCTTTCCTGTTGTGGTTTGTAGGAAGCAAAGCGATGGCAGAAAAAAATAGCCAAGCAGTATTAATGCTTGACTAAAGTGTTGTTGAATTTAAAAGGTGAATTTCAGTTATTAGAAATTATCAAGATCGTCAAATTGATTTGTTGCAGAGTGCTTGTACATTTTGGCTTTATTCATTTGATGATTAGAAGCTTTAATTACTGGAATTGCAGCTTCCTTAACTGAATCCTTTGCTTGTTGAAATAGAAATTGTGTCGTCCCTTGTGCATCTTCTTATTTTGGGTCAATTTGTCCCCATAGTGAGCAAGTTAACTCTAAAGATTCGTAGTCACCTAAATTGAACTTACGCGTGTAAGTTACAGCAATAGTCTTGATTTCCATAATTTACTCAAACAATATTCCAAAATGAAGTGTAGCTATTTGGCATCTCTTACAAAGTGACGCTTCTCAAATTACAAATGTCGCCAGAAGTTCTTACTGATAGTCTTGAGACTGACTACCTTGGGTTCTGCTGTCGCTTCAGAGGCATGACCAACAGCCACCGCAGCGACTTGTGGTGCGGGTGTGGTTAACAAAGAATTAAGCAATCCCATTTGATAATCAACATCTTCTACTGAGCGATATACTCTGTATGGTTCAATTTGCATACCCAAAGGTGTTGGGACAATCAAAAGATATTGATTTAGGGCATTGATATAAGCAACTGAAAAATTTCTCTGCTCTACATAAGGACGGATAATCTCTAGTAATTCAATCGCTCTGTTGATTTCAGAAACTTCACAATTACTGTCGATTTGTGACTGACTTCTTCTGTAGCCTTTCATCATCTTTTCGGCTACTAGATTGTTGAATTTACTTACCGCTCTCTGATGATTGCCTAATGTGTGGACTTTGGTTTGCGCCTTATAACCGACTCTGCCCCACTGCACTGTTAAATTACCATCTTCAACTTTTGCGCTCCAGAACTTGTTGCTGTTATGAATTGCGTCTACAAAGACTAAATAGGTTTCCATGTTTCTTACCCTGTCAACTCACCACTTGGCGGGCGTTGCCCCATCGAATTTGATGCTGTAAAGCTTCAAGTATCGTTTCTGCTTCGTCTGCTGTTAGTCCCTTCAACTGTAAGCAGATATTTTTTAAAACCTCTGGAATACCATTCCAAAGAAATCTTTCAAAATGTCCATCTGTCAAAGCTTCTGTTAGAGAATAATCTTCAGGACTACATATTCGCTGCATAAAAACATATTGGGACAAAGTTGTACGCAGCAAAAGCTTAGTTTCTCTATCCAGTTTTTCGAGATAAACTCCATAATTTTGAACAAATTGGTTAATTCGTTCAGTTTGTCCGTAGTAAGTCACTAAATCTGTTGTCATCTTTTTTTCACCTTCTCTTTAACTGATTGTTGGATTTGAAAAAGCGATCGCCCCCATAGAATCAGGAGGCAATCGCTTTCTCATCAGTTCATATTCCGAAACTTAGCAGCACGCAAAGATTGAGTTTTCGCCGCAACCACAGCACTACTAGCCCGTCGTGCGGTGGATGCCCAAGCCTGCATTCGTTCGACTGCCGCAGCGTCCTGAATCGCAAGCGGGGTAATGGTTTGACGGCAGGTTTCCAGGTCAGCAAGCGTTACCTGTTGTGGTCTATCCTCATCAAATGCCAACAAAGCAGCTTCAGATGCTAGCGTCTCCAATTCAGCACCGGAGAATTTCGCGGTCGAAGCTGCGATCGCTTCGAGGTACTCCGATTCCAAGTGAATGCCAAAACGTTGTAGATGAATCCCCAGAATCTGTACACGCTCAGGTTCTGTGGGCAGATCAACAAAGAAATTTTCGTCAAATCTTCCCTTTCTCTTGAGTTCAGACGGTAGTGCAGAGGGGTCATTGCAAGTTGCCACGACAAACACACCGCACTGTGATTCGGACATGAATGTAAGGATATTGCCCAGAATCCTCTGTGAAACTCCACTCGTGTCACCAGTTCCCGAAAGTGCTTTCTCAATTTCGTCCACCCACAATATGCACGGGGCAATAGCTTCGGCAGTTTTCAAAGCACGTCTGACATTCCCCTCAGATTCACCTACCAGACTACCCAAAAGGGAAGCAATGTCTAGTTGTAGAAGTGGCAAATTGAGTATACTAGCGATATTTTTGGCGCAGTGACTTTTACCCGTTCCGGGTGGGCCAGCTAGTAACACCCCTTTGGGTTGGGGTAAGCTAAGACTTCGTGCCTCTTGTGTGAAAAGCCGCCGCCGCCGATTCAACCAATCACGCAGTAGATCCAAACCGCCGAATGCGATTGTCGCAGGTTTACCCAACTCGATACCCATTTGAGACAGTAGCCGAGTTTTGTACTCAACGGCTTTGGGGATAAAATCAGTGTCAACGGTAACACCATCATTAGTTAAGTTTTCTTTGACTGTTAACCGAAGGAAATCACTAATTTCTTCTAAGGTTAAACCCAGTGCTGCACGAGAAAGAGTTTCTAATTCAGCATTTTCGAGCGTAACAGTAAAAGTCAATTCCTGTTCAATAGCTGACTGTTGTAGGTCATGCAAATAAGAATTGAGATGAAGTAGTATTTGGTCAATACTAGGTAAAGGAACTTCACAATAAGGAATCAATCTGACTAGTGATTCGTGTAATTGTATACTCTGACCCAACAAGACAATGCGTTTATCTGTGGGTTTTAACCTGTGGTAAAGGTTTTTTACCTTGCTTAAAATCTCCCAACTCAATTGGGGTGAGTTTTTAGCAATAAAGGGGTGAATATCTCCGAGGATAAATACACCATGACCACTAAAGTTAGCAATGTAATCAAACACGTATAACAATGGATCAGCCTGTGGAGGTCTTTTGTACTCTGCGACTGGCTTAAACACCAATCCCCCATCTGCTGCAATTAAACATTGCTCCAAAGTTGATACTCCCAGATTCCAGAAGAACACAGGACTTGAAAGCTTATTGTTAGCTTCAGCAGTCAGCCACTGAATAATCGTCGCTTCATCAGGAGATAGGACATCAAGTGCTGCGATGGGAATTTGTGAATCGAACGTGGAGAGAAGATTTGAGAGTTTCATGTCAATTATTCAAATATTTCATTTGTGAAATGGCGAAGCCTTTATGATCAGCAGTTACCAGCCGAGTTAAAACTGGTAACTGATGACTGATTACTGGTGCAAACGTGTTTGACTGCTTAGGGTAGTCCGAAGTTGTTGGGTTTGAGCTTCATCTTTAAACGTGCGATCGCCCACAACTCCAAGTGCTTCTTCAAATGGTTGCGTAGCCGATAAACAACTCACTCCCTCAAACCCCTCTGCCTCCACGCGAACTTCACCTGTAGCGCTGTCAAAATGAATCAATATTGAGCGTTCCATAATTTATCTCCGTGCAAATTGTTTAACTTCCTGATGTCCGGCAAAAGTCAGCCGTAGGGTTTGCACGGTGCCGTTGGTTGATTCAGCGATCGCACATTCACCAAACTGCTCTTGTAACTCAGCAGCCTTAGTACGAACCAAATGCTTACCATAAGCCAGCATTAGTTTATTACTGAAAAAGTCTTGTCCCAACTTCGGAACTGTTTCGTAACTGTCGTGTATTACATCGTACACACCACTTGACTGATTCCATTTGAACCCGATGTCTGCACGGGCTTTTATGGTGCGACCAGATACGATAATTTCAGCGCTTTGTCCTTGAGAGCCACCGTAGTATCCTTTTAGTGGCTGCGCTTCTTCATGAACTTGCGGTGATAGGTTTAGATCCGTGAGAGCTTGCACCAAACACTCGTGATTGCTTAATTTGGTTTTGACTGTTGAGAAATGTGACACTTTTAGCTCCAAGACTTTCAAATTGGTTTGAGAGATAGTAGAAGTGCGATATCCCTTTTGGGTTATTGTGGAAACTGCGCGTTTAATACGTTGGTCGAGTCTTGAGCGAATGCACCCGCCCAAGACTGTTTTTTACCTGAACCTAAATGCGGCAACTGTAGCCTTCGATAAGCCCACGTCGTCAGTCGCAAGTGATTGTAGATTGCGTTGTTCATCTAACAACTTGGTGCGAATCTCTTCCATCTTTTGCTGCAATTGACTGCGCGTATCAGAACCCAGATTCTTCGACTCAATCGCCGGATCACTAACGATAGAATCTAGATGCGTCATCATCGCCTCCAAGCTACTGCCTGCCTCTGGGTCAGCATTCGCTAGTAGTACCTGAACCTTCATAAGATGGCGTTGCATCTTCTTTTTAAACTGGATTGGCTTACGTCCTGGCTCCCAGTCGCTTAATTCTTCAAGCAACTGCGCGGCTAGTTGTTCACCGCCAGCGATCGCAGATTCCCGTAGCCTTTGCTCCAGATTTTGGTCATACTGTTGGATAAATCGTGTAATCTGGTCAAGGCATTCGGCTTGCTGCTGGTTCAGTTGTTCGGACAATGCCGGGATAATCACCGGACGACCAATGACGACCTGCAAATAGTCTTCGAGATCGGTCAGAGTCGGAAATGCTCTTAACAAGTTAGCTTTTACAGATTCTTGCTTATCCTGTGCTAATTCCCAGGTGTTAAGCGAGAGGAACTGATCAATCCGCTCTTGATAATCAAGAAGTCCCGCTTCGTAATCAGCTTTCAATTGATTGCGTAAACCAGGGGCGATATTATCTCTGATATTGATTAGCTGATTCCATACCAGGGGAGCTAAATCAATCGGACAAACCCAATCACCAGTATCAGCAGACATCCATTCTTGAACTGAAGCAATCTCTTGACGCAATTGGGCAGCAGCTTCATCAAGCTTTTTAAATACCTTGATACCTCGCAAACCGACTTCAGAATTTGTAACTTTCACGAGGTCTGATTCAATTTCAGAGACTTCAGCTTTTAAGACATCTGCCCATTTAGGAGCAGCAGATTTTGTACTTTTCTTTAACTGGATACGAAAGCGGATGCGAGTTTTATTTAATTGCGAGAAATTGTGGCGCTCGACTACTGCATCAGTTAGGAAATTCACAGCGATAGGGTTGTCGATTGCTTGTACCATGATTATTGACCTCAATCATTATTTTTCACTTTCGATTAAGCGAAGCTTTCTTTGTGGTGATTTCTCAAGAGAGCGAATGTCTGTAGTAGCCCTATAGATTACTTTTTTAGAGCTATTTTGTAGCCGAATATGCCTTTTAATGACTGGTGGTTTATGTATTGACATAACTCAAAATAGCTGAAGTTGCTGTGAATTATCCTGTACCGCAGGCTTCTCATAAACCATGCCTTCAACTTCATAACAGCGAGTCATGAGTTTGTTTCGGTTTAGTCGAAAGCTGGCTTTTTTTCTTTGATTTGGCAGAGGTAAAAATAGATACTGTGGATGTTGTATAGTACCTTCATCACCCAAATATCGGGAAAGTGTACCGTTGATTTGGTAAACTTTTGAGGAGCTTAACAGTGTCGCGTCATACACTTTAATCAAATTTGTTTCCATCTGATTAGTATTGAAGTAGAGTGTGTGATAATCTTTAGTGGAATCGATTTTTCTCTCCAGTCAAACTGATTAAATCTAACTGGGGAGTTTTTCACGCATAATCTGATTCAATTTTTCCTTTGATTCATCAGGCAGAGAATTAAAATCAAACTCGTCTGATTCCCAAACTTCATCAAGACTTGTTGACTCATCGATAATATTTGCAATCAAACTCGATTGATCGTCGTAATTCCAACCATTTGCTAGAAGCCACGGCAGAATTCCTTCAGATTGCAATAATTTCTCAATGTCGAACGAGTCAGAAAACTGCTGTAAGTTTTCGATACTGGGGTGAACGATTGTTATTGTCATGGGGTATTTTAAATGATTGAAATACAGCCCAATCAAAAGATGGGGAAAGGAATTAAAGAATTATTCAGTCATTCTTACAAGAAAAACTTTTCCCTTTCCTTTTCTTTGTTAGCTGTAGATCAGACTTGAGAACTGATCAAATATGCTTCCCTATTTACCTTAAAGTAGGGAAGCATAAAAGCGAACAGAATTGCTGCAATCACCTCAACAAGTATTTGGCTATTAAGAAGGCACATCTTCCCAGTAACCAACTTCATCGTCATAATTTGCTTGCATAGACTGCAATTTGTTGACGAAGTTAGCAAATTCTTCGTTAGTTAGTGACTGCCTTCCTTTTTTACCATAGTTCTCTATGAGAAACTGTTTGCCCTTTTCCTCACCCCAACCTAAAGCTTCAATCAATCGTTGTGACTCCATCATCAATTGATTGCGATCAAGTGCATGAGACGTATGCTTTGGTAAGTTATTGTTAGGCAATCCTTTTTTCCACCAATCGCTGATAGAATCATGCACAAGGGCAATTTCTTGAGCTATTGGTTTCTTGCCAATACAATAACTTTCCCAGTTGAGCGCAGTTGGCTTTTCGTATCCGCTACATACACAGGCGTTGGAAGTTTGCCCCCCTTTCTCACGTTTCTCTGTTTTCAATATGGGACAAAATACCCACATCGAATGCCAAAGTAAATTCTTCGGTTGGTGATGTTTGCCTTGAAAACTTGCATAAGCTTGTTCGCAGGTTTCACGGAATGCCATTAGTTGTTGATCAAATGACACTTGAAACACTCCCCAAGCAGTTATTTGTATTGGTGCGATATGAAGAGGTAGATTTTGGGCATCGACGAAAATCACCATATACCGCCTACCGAATTTGTAGGCGTTCTTGTCCAAACCATCACTGCTACGCCAAACTCCAATCACCTTTCTATCGTTTCCATATAGCAGAGGCGATCGCCCAATCACAAGTATTCGTGGTTGTCTGTAGAGAGCGCCAGGAATGCCTATCTTTTCATCATTTTCGTCCAACTTGTTAGTAAGAACTTTATACTCTTTCCCACCAACTAGTTCTTTATTTTCGTACCATCCTGCTAATTGTTGATTTTCGTAAGCAATCCAAATGCCTGCGGGTGAAGGAATACTTTTGGCTGCTGGGGTCTTTTCGTAGGCTTTATGTTCAGCAGAATCAAAGTCAAAAGCTGTCATAGTAGCTGCTTGCCTTTCTTTAATGTTAGTTTTCGCAAAAAATAAGCGAAGCTCTAATTCTGAGTGGCACTGATTTTAAAACAGTGGTGGAAGAAAATTCTCTTCCACCATTTCACTTACGCTGCTACCAACTCCCTACGAACTTGCGGCAGTTCAATCGGAGTAGTTGCCCTGGACAGTTCTTCTACAGCCTCTTTCACACTCCAATGCTGCACTCCATCCCCACACCGCCAATAGTAAGTTTTAGGGTCGTTTTCCCAGACTTCATCAACGTTTCTGACCTTGAAGACAATTCCCAAGAATTCACCATCTAGATATACATTGTGAGCCGTCTGGAGGTCAGTGCGCCCTACATAAGTCAGTCGGTAGCCGTCTACTGGTTCGCACAAGTCTTCTGCACGAGTCCCGCGATACGAACAATTACCGCACCCATGACCTTCGCAGTCTGGACAGATGGCAGCAGGCATATTCCATTTCGGCAGGGTGAAGTCCCATTCAGCCGGTGGGGTTAATATTCGAGCCTTGTGAGAGATATAACAACCAGCATGACCGATTACTTTATCAGAATGGTATTGGACGCTCAACGATAACCAGTCACAATCACCTAACAAGCCAATTTTCTCAGAAGCTTGTTTTAATTCCCTTTCTTCCTTGTGATTGCACTCTACTGGAGCAGAAAGACTCGCTTTTACCTCTGCAACAGCGCGTTTGAATGATTGTTTGTGGTATCGAGCATAACCGTGGGTCATTTTTACCCACACGATATCATCCGAGTTTATCCAGATAGTCACTACATCTTCGGGCTTGCACTCTTTTGAATAGTCCGACTGATTCACAATGGTTGCAATGATTTGGCGATCGCGTGTGGTTAACGGATCTTTTGTTAGCGTAGGGGCTGAAAGTTGTGTAATCATTAGAAATACCTCTTGTTTGGGGTAAAAAGGCGATCGCTCACGGTGCAAAGTTTGCGATCGCCTTTTGTTTTGCGTGAACAACGTTGTGGTTTACCGCAACGCTCTCAAATTGCTTTGGCGTAGCCTCATATTTTTAAATTCCAGTTATTGTCTCGTAAGAATCCACAGCACAAGGCTGTAAAGAAGGTATTGCGTGCGCGGTTGCTGTCCTAATTGCAGTATGAGTAGATTTATTGAGTGATCTTGAGTATCTCCCCCAGCCGACTTTACCTGGCGTACCTTGTGCTATACGACGGGGGGTTCTTGTTTCTCAAATCTATGTTTTGTGTTAATCAAATTTGGGGTTGTGGTGAGCGATTCTATATTTAGCTGGGAGGCAACCGCTCGTTTCCTCCCTTATATAATCTATAGTAAAGTATGACTTGTCATTTTGTCAAGGGTCACTTGTCTTGATAGGGTATGACTTTTGGATGATTTTAGGTGAACCAAAAATGTCTTGCACATCTTCACCCAGAATATTACATATATATCGAAGCAGTTGGAAGGAGACAGTCTTTGAGGCTTTATCTCCAAAAGGACGTTCTATCATCGCTATATATTGCTTTGTCACTGGATAGTTAAATTTTTGAGTGACTTCATCGGCTAATTGTTGCATGGAGACTTTGCCACGCATTTCTCTTAAGCGTTCTCCATAAGCTGCATTCCAATTAATGCTGGCAATAACGTCTAATTCTACCATAATGAGTTCTCGGCAAGTCTCACTTGACTTTATCATAATATAACTGTTATATTCTGACTAGTTTGGGTTAAAGCAAAAAGCGATCGCCAGCCGTCAAGCACGCGATCGCCTTAACTACACCATTACAAAAGGGATAGTTATGTCTAACTTCTTGAATTTTAACGGGTCAAACAACAGTACCCCTTTTGACGGTATTCGTCATGTTGCTAACCAAGGAGAAGAATATTGGCTAGCAAGAGAGTTAATGTAACTACTGGGCTATAAAAAGTGGAAACGTTTTGTAGATGCTATCAACCGGGCTAAGATTGGTTCTCAAAACACTGGCATACCAGTACAAAACCATTTCGCCGATGCTGGGCTTTGTACAAGAAATGTACCCAGTGACCATCGGCTTTCTCGCTATGCGTGCTATTTAGCTTGATAACCCAAATTGTTAGTTAACTTTAGGCTGCTCTTTTGTGCTGTGGACGCAACAGCAAGCGATCGCGTTTTTTTTTACATCTGCAATTCAACATTCACGTTTCCCCTAACATTGCCATACCCATACTCTGTCTTTATAAGAGCGAGCGCTACAGCTTTGCAGTGATTGGATTGTCAGTGGTAAAGCAATTCATCTATGGCGCTACTTTTTCTCTAAACTGTTTCCCAGCAGAAAACGCAGGCACTTTGGTCGCTGGGATAGTCATTGGCTCATTGGTTTTTGGATTTCGCCCTTCGCGTTCTGAGCGTTCGCGTCGCTCGAATGACCCAAACCCAATCAGCGTTACCTTCTCCCCGTCAGCTACAGCCTCGGTAACAACTGACAAAAAAGCACTAATGACTTCATCAGCTTGCTTTTTTGTGATGTTGGTCTTTGCTGCTACAGTATCCACTAGTTCGCCTTTGTTCATAAATCACCCTGAAACATTGCAAGTAAACGAAATCTAGCATTATTACCTCTTATTCATAAAGGGGAAATGGAATAATTTTTTAGCAACACGCGAAAATTAACAATGCACAACGACTATTACTGTGTTGATTTGGCGCGATAGATCATTACCATTTCGTTTCCCTAAATGTTTGACTGTTGTAACTGTTGCACTTTCGGTTAGATAAATCCACTTTCATATTCAGTCAAAAGAGATAGGATATCTATCCATAGGTACTACAAAACAGCCAGGAAACGTTCAATAGGCAATCGATATTTCGTTCCTCTGGCAGCGATCGCAGTATATAAGCGCTATGCTTCAATTCACCACGGCTTGTTGCCAAGCTATATAGTCTTTACCGTCCTGTTTCACCTATCTGATCTACATCGTCTGCTACTCCATTGCGAAAGCATACTTCTAAGCCGTGTTCTGGCTCCCAGTCACACTCAGCTATCAACTTAAAGGGGCGTTGTTGCATGAATAGAGAAAAATGGTAAATTTTACTTATTCCTTCCTACCTCTACTAATCCCCTCCTAGTTTCTTAGTTGGACTATGAAGACGAAAGCCAAAACTAACTACAGAGTCCGTAACTGGCAGGAATATGATGCGGCGCTCAAGCAGCGAGGGAGCCTGACTTTCTGGGTGAGTGAAGAAGTAATCGAACAGTGGCGCAACGAAAAGAAAACAGGACGGAAAGGAGCCTCCAACTATTACAGTGACGTGGCGATCGCTACGATGGGAACTGTACAATCGGTATTTAACTTAGCAGGGCGGCAGACGGAAGGATTTCTAGAATCACTGTTTATCTTGATGGGAATTGAGTTGAAGGTACCAGATCACTCCACCCTATGCCGTCGTTTGAGCAATTTATCGGTGGAACTGCCCGTAATCCCAAAGGATGACGCAATCCATGTTGTAGTGGATTCAACTGGGGTAAAAGTGTATGGTGAAGGAGAATGGAAAGTTCGCACACATGGGGTAGGTAAACGACGGACGTGGCGGAAGTTGCATCTGGGAGTTGATCAAGGAAGCGGAGAGATTTTGGCTGCGGTGGTGACTACTAATGATGTAGCTGATTGCGAGGTACTACCCGACTTGTTGGAGCAGATTGACTCCAATATTGAACAAGTATCTGGTGATGGCGGTTATGACACAAACAAAAGTTACGACACAATCACTCAACGCCAAGCCAAAGCAGTGATTCCACCTCGCAGTAACGCTCAGATTCAACAGCCTCATAACTCTGAACTGCCTCCACATCAAAGAGATGAAAATTTGCGTCGGATACATCAAATTGGTCGCCAGCAATGGAAGCAAGAAAGTAGATATCATCGACGTTCTTTGTCTGAAACAGCTATGTTTCGACTAAAAATTATTTTTGGGGGTAAGCTAAGACGACGCTTTTTTGACAATCAAGCTGTTGAGTTATTTCTGCAATGTGCTGCACTTAATCGCATGATTCAGTTAGGCAAGCCAGATAGCTACAAAGTGGAAAAATAATTACTAACTCTGCTAAGAGTTGGTGTGCCTTTTTTCTGTTTCATGCAACAAAGCCACTTAAAGGTAGCAATATCTAGGTCATACTCCACATAGATATATGAGAAAGTGACCTGCTCCCAGACCTGAATGGGATTAGCCAGCAGAGGCATTGACTCATCTCCAATCATGTCACGATATACATCATAATTTTGCAGCACCAGAGGAGCAGTGATGCGTAACACATCGGATGGCAAAGCTAGAGCCTGCCGAATAGCTTCACGCTGAAGCAATGAAAGTTCCCCAATCTGCCCCTGTTCAAAATCCACACAAATCCGTACACGGCGATCGCCCAAAACAGCACATTGTGCTAAAGTCCAATAGTTATCTTCCAATATAATCTGTCCAAACTCAGCATCGTAATAACTTCTTGGGGATTCCATCATCTTCAGATACTACCTTTATTCTGTGCTTCCCTAGCAACTCCAAAAACTAGTGAAAATTTTACTTTGAAATTAGTCGTACTTTTTAAACGAGAATACCCATAGTTAAAGTTAAGTTCTGTATCTGTAACCAGCTTCTCGTTTTAGAAGTTCCCGTGCGCCAAAAATAGGGCTAATGCAGTTATTTAATTTGCCAAATATGTATAATGCTATCCTCATTGCTACTAACGAGGGTTTTACCATCCCGGCTCAGAGCAAGCCCTAAAACCGAACTGGAACCATCCCTCCATGTGTGCAATACTTTTAAAGTCTCTAAGCTCCACAGTTTAATAGTGCCATCATAATTGCCGCAAATCAGAATTTTTCCATCGGGGCTGATCACAAGAGATTCAACTGAATTAAAATTATCACTAAACTCATGCAGCAGTTTTCCACTTTGAAGATTCCATAACTTTAGGGTACTAATCGCACGATTTCGAGAAACTAGCTGACCAAAACTACCAGTAACAAGCTTTTTGCTATCTGGAGTAATGGCAATAGCATCAACTCCGGTTTTGTGCCCTTTGAGAATATGGCGTGTTTTTTTGGTTTGCAAATCAATCAGCCTAATTGTATTATCATCGCCACCCCCACTACTCACAAGGGTTTGCATATCAGGGCTAAATGCAACTTTACTCACAAATCCTGAGTGTGCAGGAATAGTATCAAGCAGCTTAAGCGTGTGTAAATCCCAAAGCTTGATTGTACGATCGTCACTGCCACTAGCAATCAATCTACCATCTGAACTAATCGCAACGGTTTCTACTGGTTGGGTATGCCCACTATCGCCCTTTAGCATAAGGAAAGTGCGTAAATCCCAAACCTTCATTGTTGGGGTGGTTATCCCACCAGTTACAATTCTCTTGCCATCTGGACTAATCGCAATTGAAGTAACACCATCTGAGTGAGCGTCTAAACTACGCAACAATTTCCCTGTACGTAAATTCCAGAATTTAATCGTATCATCTCTACCTCCACTAATCAGGGTTTGCCCCGAAGAGCTAATCGCAACTGCTCGAACACCAAAAGTCACTTTTTTATGCCCAGTCAGTGTGTGAACAAGTTGAATCTGTGGTTGGGACTGAGTAATTGTACTCTTGCTTATAGGAAGCTTTGAACTAGAAGAATGTATATCAATGACAGTGATGTTTACTGCAATCGCTAAAACTATAATCACTGCTTTGGATTTGAGAAAGTTCAATAATTTCATGTTGCCCAGGAACGCAATTACATAACATGGTTCCCATTTGATGGAGGGCGATACCAAAGGCTAGCGTGTACACCATCGCACCTAATTTGATAGACCATTAATTCAAATGCTCAGTTCAAGATGGATTTTGAGAATTGAGCTTCGCTTGACTAATCGCATCTAACAAAAACAAACCTACATCTTTATGCAATGGCTCATTATGCTGTGGACAAGCCGTTGAATGTAGGCATCTTGGACAACCAGCTTCACAATCACATTCAGCTGCTAAAGCATAAGATGCAGCAGCAAATTTTGTGAAGTCGGAGAAAATAGCTTCTGCTGCCCCATTTCCACCTTCACAGGTGTCAAAAAAGTAACCAATGTTTCTGCTTTCTTTTTGTATGGCCAATTCATCTACATCCAAACTGGAGGATAAAACTACCAAAGGCACAGCTTTAACTATCTGGTGCTGAATACTATGCAGTGCCGTGACTTCAGCACTGCTACTCCACAAGGATTGATAAAGTTCTGGAATCTCACCTCCATTAGCGGTCATAATTTCTTGTTTGTATTTATTGACAGTTATTTGCAGGGCTTTCTGTAACGGCTCATTTAACTCTACTAGTACGCAAGGCGCTTGGTATTTTGTGACGTATGCCTCTGAAAATGCTATTTCTTTTTGAAGTTTTGTCACTTCTGCTGCACTCAGCGCCTGCTTACACAATGAACAGCTTTTTCCTTCAAGTGGTTTTTTATAATTAGCACAACGTTGGTTTTTACAGGTCATTCCGTAGGTACGTTTCATCAATCTATAACCAATAACAGAATTCGTAATTTCTCCCCAAACAAGAGTTAAACGTAACCGTGCATCTTTAATATTAGTAGGGATGATTTTAGATTCCGCTAAGGTAGAAAGTGGTTGAATATCTAATTCTGACTCTGCTTCAGTAAATAAATCTGTATCTTTGCCTAGAAATGTTAGTATTGCTTCTCCTTTGTCTGAATTTAGGCTTTCACTACGGTATGCTATTAATTGCCCACTTTCATCTTGCACCATATATATGGCTTCGGGAAATACTTCTCGATGGGCTAACGGCAGCGACATACTTTCTAGAATTTCGCCCGTATGCTTGTTAATTAGAGAAATTGACCTTTGAGTGCTGCTTCTGATATTAATTTCTTTATGAGGATAACCTCTTCCCCAAAGTTTCCCATTGCCGCTTAAGAAAATTTTGTTTTGTTGTAAAAGAGAATCTGCCACTGCACCGGCTGTTTTTCCAAAACGAGTATTCAGTTCTCCTAAAGTTAAACTACTTTCAATGCAACCACATTCTAAATGTTTACCTAAAATGGTTGGATAGTCAGGGTTAAATGCGGCAGATTCAACTTCTCCTGATAGCAACTTTTGATTATTTCGAGCGTAGTATACATCAATGGGGTTTTGTCCTAATGGCAGGTAAATTACTAGCCCGTGCTGTTTGCGTCCGGCTCGACCAACTCGTTGCCAAAATGACATTAGGCTACCTGGAAATCCCCGAATTAGACAGCAATCTAGTTCGGGTAAATCAATTCCTGCTTCTAAGGAAGAAGTTGAAATAATTACCTTGATTTGTCCACCTTGGAGTTTTTGAATAATCTCACTACGGCGATCGCCCGTTAAGGAACTGTAGAAAACTGCTACCTTGCTGGTTAAATAACCTAATCCAATGCGTTGTGTTTCTCGTTGGATTAACCCAAGTAAACCTTTGACAGCTGCACGGGAGTTACAAAAGACAATTCCACTCAAGTTATGCTGCAACCAAGAAATCACTATTTTAGTAGCTTCAACATTAGCTGCATTGTTTGGAGCCAGAGATAATAAGGTACGTCCTTTATAGGGAGCGCCACTATCCTCAATCAGGTGTAATCTTTGGGGTTGATGGGTTCTGCCGCTAAACCGCAATGCCATATCTTGAGGATTTCCGATCGTGGCACTAGAACAAATAAATTGCAGCCTTTGGGAATTACCACCAACCGCATCAACTGCTAACCTTAGCCGCCGCATAAGATTCGCAAAGTGTGCCCCAAAAGCCCCAGTATATGTATGGCTTTCATCAATTACACAGTAGCGCAACTGTCTTAAAAATTGTCGCCATCCTTCTCCCTCATCTCGACGGCGTACATTGTAGAGATAGTAATGCAATAAGTCGGGGCTGACTGCCAAGATGTTTGGGGGGTTGGGGATAAAAAAACGCTGCCGTTCAGTAGCTGGTGTATCTCCCGTCATTAATGCGAGTTTAAGACGAGTGTTAGGCATTGCCTTGACAAGCGACTGCAATTTTCGCATTTGATCTAGGGCTAACGCTTTAAGCGGAAAAATGTACAATGCTGTTGTTTGCGGTTGCTTAATACACGATTCCAGGATAGCCAGGTTGTAGCACAGCGTCTTCCCGCTTGCTGTAGGCGTAGTGATACTCAAGTCAAACCCAGCACGTAACTTTGTTAGAGCTTCTAATTGGTGAGAATAAATCTGAGTGATACCGTTATTCTCTAACGCTAAACGTAAAGCAGGTGGTAAATCGCCCGGTAAGGGGTGAGTTATCCCTTGGTTAGCATTTTTAATATCTATCGCCCTAATGCTTGCAATCAGTTCTTGCGCTACAGACTGAAATCCTACTTGGGGGATTTGTTGAATCTGCTCAATAATTGTTGTGGCTGCGGCGTTGTTATCTTCAAGTAATCTTGTGGAAGAAACTAAGTTGGCGTTACTTGCTTTAATTGATCCCAAAGCTAGAGCCTGCTCCCAATCTCCAAATTGGGTTGGCTTAACTTCTTCTACAAACTTGACAATCAACCGTCTGCCCAATAATGCCATTACCTCCCCAACTCCATACTCCGGTGAGTAAACATATCTACCTGCACTTAGCCATTCAGGAGGTTCTGGAACAGTTTGGTTGGCGGCACGGATAATTGCGGCGTAATCGGTTGGTTTGTTATCAGTCACAAATTTATGTTTCTGCTAGCAGTAAATTATTTGTTACTGACTGCCAGTATAAACCTAATGAATTTACTCTGGCATTTTTGCTATGTTGCCATTGAGTGACAAAAAGACGCAATGTGTAGCCAAATTTAAGTTACTATATTTACTTATGGTATTAATTCAATCAATATTTCTGTGGTTACTACGGAATAATAAAATATTCGGATCTCAAGTTTAAGAAAAAACAACTGAAGAACCAAAATTGTTTAATTTTATTTATTTTATACGTAATGAATTACTTAATTTTCAAATATATAAAGAGGAACTATCGCACTTATAGCAATGGTCGTTTAGGACATTTATTTGTTTTATGTAATTCAAAGTTTGTAGTTTTAACTTTTGCACTGCAATAAGGACAGCTTACTAATGAAGATAAAGTTGTGTTATTTGTTGCTGGCGAAATAGATAAATTTAAAGCGCGATGTTTTGCTCTTGCAGCCCCACGATTCTGAGTGCGGCTATTTGGCTTCAATGCAAGAGATATTTGTTGCTGTGTTTCAATGAACGAATTGTCATGTAATCCTTTATTTTGACAAGGATAATTATTTCGTACCCTTTTAGCTGCCATATCTATTGCCTCAACTTCTGTCCATTGTTTCATAAGTTGCAGGTCTGTAAAGCTGGTAAACTGATTTAAAATCGAGTTATTTTCTGTAACTTGAGCAATGACTTGAACGATAGTTTTACAACAACTTTGGGGATAACAAATAACTTGTTCTTCACTAAAGCGAATCACAATCCACTGTTTAGCTAAAAAAAATCTGTTGCGCTTACTGTCTTTCCAAGCTCCGACAAAGTGAGTTGGTGCGCCAGTGGAATAAACATAAGGTTCATCTATCTCAATATCGATATACAAATTCAACTCTTTGTTAATATATGCAAAGTCTGGAGTATATGGATAGTCAAAATCAGGAATCTTGAGAGTTAGCCCTGTATGAACCTTGCCAGGAAAATATCTACTAAGATAATTACCAAACAAAGCTTCTGCTTCACCTCTTCTTGCCCCACTACCATTACCATCGTGAGGTACAGTTTGACTAAGTATTTGCAATAGCACCTTGTAGCGAAACTCAGCTACTCGTTCAGGAGTTTGGGAAGCTTTTATTTCCTCATGATGCTGGTGCTTCTTAATTTCATAATCTTTCAGCTTTTTGGGGTAGCTTGCAACCTCATGATCATGCTTTTGCTTGCGTTGAGGATAGGTGGTGATTTGATCCCATACATGACCTGCGATCGCTCCTGCTGCTACTAAGAATAATAACCATCCTGGTATAGATGTCAATTGAGAAACTATAGGGATAATGGGAATAGCAACTGCTGTTTCCACTGCTATCAAAGTGTTGTTTAGTTTCTGTGGCTTTGTCCCCGGTTGTTGTGGTGGATCTGGAGGTATAGGTGCTGGTGGCAGCGCTAATTTGACTCTCTCAATTCCCACTGGAATCAAAATTATTGGATATTGACTCATAAATTAGACCAAGAACATATTTAGAAACTCAATCACAACATTTTCAGGTTGCTCAAAGCATTCTTTAGCTGCAAACCTAACTGTAGGAATACCTTCTCGCAATAGCACCCTATCTCGCACATAATCTCTGGTTATTTGTAAAGATTCTTGATGGTGATTACCATCTACCTCCAATATCATGCACTTACCCTTATAAAACGCCAAAAAGTCAACTTCAATGCGTCCTGTAAGCCAACCGCTTGCATCAGATATAGGAGAACCTTGTCGTCCAATTCGACCCCGCGCATTAGCAAAGAATAAGACACCTTTGTTATCCAGTTCTTCAGCAATTTTGATTTCGGGTTTGGATCGAAAGTACATTCCTCCCCATTCATACAAAGGGTTTACATCAGTTTTAACTTCTCGTCCAGAGTCAGTGTCATTATGTGGCGTATCTTTTCCCGGTACAGTCAAGGCACTTCCACGAGTAAACTGTTCTACCTGCTCTTTGTAAAAACTATCAAAAAATAATCGCCACCAGTGCTTAGTACCATGTCCATCACGCTGATCTGCATAAGCTAAGTGTAAATGTTCATTAATTTCTACATAATATCCAGGTGTAGTTTTTGAATACAAATACCTGTTAATTTTTGTTCTTAAGTTTTTATCATTGTCATTTTTTCTAGAGATTACAACTAGTAAATCTAATAGCTTACTTGTCTGCAATTCTAAATAATACGGAAGTTTTCCCCCGATCGGTACAATAGAATTACCCTTGACTTGATGCTCTATTCCCTGAACCATTTTTAGTTAATTATGTTTAATACGATGTTAAGACAGCGATCACACGCAAGTTTTCCTCGCTTTATTGAGAGCGATCGCTATCCTTTCAATTCATGTACACGTTGCCATTCCTGTTGTGTAACCTTGTAGTTTGTAGCATTTGGCTGTCGAATTACCATCAGAGTTTTTAGCACAGGATCTTGTTTTAAGTCTTCCCTTAGCAGTGGCTTTTCTAACAACTTACTGGTAAAGCGAATTTTGGAGTAGATTCTATTCATGGCGCGACTAGTGTCAATCCAATAGCCGATATCAGTAGGGTTTTCGATATTCTTAGAGGATTCGATAATTTCGGCGATCGCATAAATCCCTGCTTTATCTCCAGATTTCCAAATCAGTACCCCATCACCAGGAGCAATGTCTTTGGCGTAGCGAGTTGTCAGCCAGGGCATCTGCTCAAAGTCGCGGATGCCGTCTATGATGCGGTAATATTTGGGGTTGCCTTGAAACAGCCAGTAGGTCATTGTTTGGTAGTTTTCCTCTAAGAATTTGGTGGGTGGGCGATCGCTTTTGGTACGTGATTCTTATTTATCTTTTAGCTATACCATCGGCAATTAATGCTTCTCTATATAACCAAGCTTCTCTAGCTGTTTTAAAACCATCCATCCACTTTTTGTCTTTCGTATCTTTAATTCGATATCCTACTCCCCAAGTGTCATTTCCAAAGCAATAGTATATTTTATAAAGCATTACAGGTTGAGCAAAATCATTTCCACAATCACCCTCATGTTCTATCAAGGAACCATCTTCTCTAATACCGTAAAATCGGCGCTCTTCTTTGTTGATGCTAACCTCTATAACATCACCTAAATGGTTGGAATGTAAAATAATAATTCCATTTTCTTTGACCGGATGAAAGTTTTTGTTATGCTTAGACATTGCACTTTCCTTATAATATCAATACCCTTAAGTTTCTGAACAGATGCTAATTTACCCCGATTAACGAGAGCAATCAATATGGTTCCTTATAACTAATTTGAGTTCATTAGTAATGGGTAAACCATCAATTTCCCTACATAGGTTTTGTAATGATTCACCTCTTCTCCTTCTCTCTTCGTAAATTCCCTGGAGTAGTGCTGTCAATCCATATTTGGTTAGTGCATCTGATGCTAAACCTATTATTCCCAGTAATACAATACCGCCCACCATTCCGCCTGGCCCTAACATGGCTAATGCCGCAGTAATTGCAGCAGCACCAGCTAACCCAGTTGATGCCATTGCGATGAGAAGTACAATGGCTGGTAATCCAACTCCTGCTAATTTTGCAACAATTTCATCCATGATTATGATTACTGTTGATTTGATTCTTTAAGTTTGGCTCTTCTAAAAATGCACTCATAGATTCCTTTGCGCGAATACTCCTCTCCAGTCAAGGCTCTACGCGCAAAAACCAATTCCCACCCTTCATCGCCCAATTTATTTATGCCTATATCAAAAACAATATCGTCAAAGCTTTCAATTTTATATTCATATTGCAAATTTTTGGGTTGTCGTTGCCACCACAAATTAAAAACCAGTATTCCTAGTATTCCCCCTAAAAATACAGTATTAATTACTTCTCTAAATTGAACTAAAATGTTGAATATATTAAACTGGTTTGTTTTATCTTTTGAATTGACAGAAGAAATTTGTGCGTTAATAATCGGTGTTGGTAATACCTCATGCTCTTTTAAGTTAATAGTTTGTCGCCAAGCAGGAAACTTACTACCATTTACCTGCCCACGAATATATAAAAATTTGATTCGGGCTAAATTTAACTTAGCTATTGATTTTTGAACATAATCAACAAAAAATGATTGTTCTGGAACTTCCTTAGCTTCAGCCGTTATGGTGAGGCTATCATCTTTGATACTTACCTGAACTGTTATGCCTTTGGGTTCTAGGGCTTTATTCATCAGGCTAACAATTGCTTGAGTATCACCCTGTTTTGCCTGGTCTAAAAGGTTTGTTGCAGTCATACTAAATCATCATTATTTACTGTACACACTAGATTTTCTTGCTTCGGAGTGCGATCGCTAACTTTTCCTCTAAGAATTGGGTGGGGGGCGATCGCTTTAATCATCATCGTCACCAGGGGCCCATCCATAGTCAGGAAAATTTTCTAAGCCAATCATGTCTAAGTAATCTCTGGTATCAAGACTCATATCCTCAAAATTCTCCTCATCGTCTTCTTCATCATCGAGAATTTCGTCTAAAGCATCTGCTAAAAAGCGCTTAACTAACCAAGAGCTAGCTTGAGAAAAATCACGCTTAAATCCTAAATAAACTGCACCAAACACAGCCTCAAACATTTCTGCAAAAAGTCTCTCTTGCTCATTTAAAGGTTTTCCTTTTAGACTTTTTCCCAATAAGCAGAACTCTGGTAAATTTAACTTAATAGCAAATTCTGACAATTGGGCTTTATCTATAAGTGATTGTTTATTCTCAGTAAGTTCGCCTTGTGTAGACTCAGGAAATCTTTCATATAAATAGTCAGTAACAATTGCACCAAGAATTGCATTTCCTAAATGAACTAGCCGTTTGTAAGCTTTCTCTTGTAAATCTTTTGTCTGCCTATCTACATTTGATTCATAGATAAATGATGGGTGTCTTAAAGCAATTTCTAACGCTTCTGTTGCCTGAAATTCACTTATACCAATTTCTTTCAAAAAAGTTTGAATTTGCTGTTGTCTTTGCTGTTCTGGTTTATACAATTGTGTCATGATTTAATAATTAATATGATGATTTTTAGTTACAAAGTAGTAAAAACAAGATAGTACCTCTACTGCAATCGCTTATGCCCTTAATAAAAGAGCAGCTAAAGAAACTTGTATACTGGTAGGTTTAATTCCTTCAAATGCAATTAGGTTGAGTTTGTCTGTATTTTGCACTAACTGAATCACAAAGTTTTCATCATCCAAAATTGCTTTATTGCCATCGGTATACTCTTTTAAAAGTTTTTGTACAGGCTTCATCTCTTTCCAAGTGTTTAATTTTTTTAACGTACTCTTAACAGCTGCTCGATCTAAACCTGCTGGAAAGTGATCAAGCATACTCACCCGACGTTGAATTTTAGTAATGCGCTCAGAGGTAACGCTAATGTTTTCTAAGGTTTCTGGCTGTTCTAATTCAGCAACCTGCTGCTGTTTTAAGCCCACCAGTTTGTTATATAAAGATTGAGCGCATGATAGTAAATATTTTGAGGAGAAAACATTTCCCGCTATTGGAGTTTTAAAGGCAGTAGCGATCGCCATACCATAACCATCGTTTTCACCGGTTTGGTCATTCCAGAACAAAGTCTGCTGTTTCTCTAAAATTGCTTCTCCATTTGGGCCAAAATATTGCACTGTCAACGCCACTAATCCGGTAGCTTCATCTTTTTCACCAGTGCGGCGACCTACAGCAATTGGATTGGCTTGGTAATCTTCACCCAATTCTTTTAGTAACTTGCTTAGTTCTTCGCTATGCAGAATCTCATTTTGTGTATAAAGGTCGCGGCTAGTTTCCTGTTTTTTATAGGCATCTTCTTGTAAATTACCCTGCTCTATCTTTCTAGCTTTAACTAAGCTCTGAACAAAGTCGATGTATCCTGGCAGAATTTCATCATCAAATAGAGTATCACCATAAATAGAAGCCCCCAATGTGTTGACACTAGAAATGGTAGGGATGCTGGGGTTAGCTTCAATACTAGCGATGCGTCCATCATTTTGAGCTAAATCTCCCACTAATTTTTTATGCAAATTTGACAGGCGAGAAGCTTGCCGTAACAATTGGCTTTCACTATTGGCATAATAAACATAAATGTTCTTAGCTTTATGTTGCTTGGGGCGGTCAATTCTACCAATGCGCTGCTCCAAAATCATCGGATTCCAAGGCAGGTCAATATTAATCAAATAATCAGCATCTTGTAGATTTTGACCCACTGATAAAGTTTCTGAACCAATTAGTACGGTGATTTCTTCTTCTGGCTTTGGGCATTCTGTAGGATTTTTACAAGTAGCGTCTGGGGCAAACAGTCTAAATATTTCTTGGCGATTTAAAGTAACTGGGCTACGTTTTGGTTGCAGTGCCTGGCCAGGACTTACTTTTTGAGGTTTGTCTGAGTTATTTGTGTAATACAGCTTTGTAGAACCAATCAGCATCCCAATACCTTTAGATGCGATCGCACTGTCACGAGTCATGTAACGGTAGTAATCAATTACGGTGTCACTGAAAGTTGAAATTAGCAGCACCTTATGACCTTGACTTACCAGTTCTGCTACTTTTTGAGTAACTTGCTTGCGTTTGTGGTCAACTAGAAATTCATCTATTAACAGGTTTTGAATCTGTTCTAGCTGATGCAAATCACCTTCACAATCAGCCAACATTCGCTCATAAACTTTTTGGGCATTGTTAGGATTGTCTCGTAAGTTATCTGTGGCAATATCAATAGACCGCCTTAACTGCTGACGCTTTTGTTGTTGTTCTGCCTCGTTTTCGTCCTCGTCTTCTTCCCCATCTTCATAATCCTCATCCCAGCCTTCAGGGTTGTAATCATCTAAGAAACTTTCTGGTTTATCCTTCTTGTCTGATTCAAAATTGTAGTGAATTAGCAAAAATTCTTTCAGCCCATCAGCATCAGGAGAAACTGATTCTAGGCGTTGTTGCATCTGCCGAATGCGATCGCCAAAGTTTTTAATAGTCCGATTCAAGGCATACATACTCGATTCAGCCCGTTGTAGAAAGAATCGGCGTTGGTTGCCTAATAGACTTCGCTGTTCGACGCTACCTGTTAAATAACGAATTGGATCAGCAAAGGGGATGAAAAGACTGGTTTCAAATTGAGTGAAAATCTGCTCAAGTGCCTGTTCTGTACTAATTTCAAAATGTACAGGTAGCCATTCTGCTATCCGTTTGGCATACAAATTTAAATCTGGAGTGGCTTCTCGCAGCATTTGGCGGGTGCGCTGAAGAAACAGTTCGCGGTAGGTACGGCGAAATAGTTCAGTATTATCTGTAAAATTTTCTACCCCAATTTCCCGATTTTGAAACCATTGAGCGACTTCTGCGGGGAACTTTAAATCATTGAATCCTTGAGGACGACTGATAAAGGGCGAGAGAATGTTATAAATATCTTCCCGGCGATTGTTCCAAGGTGTAGCGGTCAACAGTAGAAAGTAACGTTGCCGAGCAGACTTGCGATCGCTTTCTTGAATTGATGCACAGGTTTTATGAATGCGGTTTTTATAATTGCGAATGCCTTCGTGGGCTTCATCGATGATAACTAGGTCAGGGCCACCGTAGCGATTGAAGTCTGCCAGGAAGTTACTACCTTTGCGGCTCATCAGGTTTTTATTGTAGAGTTCATAATCACCTGATTTAAACCCAAGTTCAGCCATTTCTCGTTCCCAGTTGGGATGAAGTTTTTTGGCAGCAATGATGGCAATTTTAGCTTGACCCTTCTGCTGACGATACAACCACGAGACAGTAGCCGCTAGTCGAGTTTTCCCCAATCCTACAGCATCAGCGCAGACAGCAACACCAAAATCCTGCATGACTCTTAGGCAATGTTGCGCTCCAGATTTTTGATGCTCAAACAAGATACCTTGATTTAACAGTTCATCTAATAAATCACTACGTTCAACCCGGAACTGACGGGGGCGCTGCTGTGCCAACCAGTAAAGAAAATCGTTAGGTGTGCCGTGATTCCCTGCCAAAATGATTTCTACAGCTTGTTTAAACCCTTCAATCTCACTGAAATCTGGAATTTCTAGGGATTGGCTGACGGCTGGAGGATTTTCGGGTGAGTTGTGATAAGTGCCTTCGGTGGTTGTAACTTTGAATTCGGTTAACTTTGTCGGCGGATGTTCTGGGTCTACCTCAACTTGACCAATAATCCGTTCCGAATCTTGGCTGTCAATGGTGATTTTCACCAATTGATCATCTACAACCTCAATGCTTTCTATTTTGTCTAAATTTTGACCTGTGATTTCAACTTGGGTGGTTTCCCCAGGGGCAAACTCATCAGGATTGATAGATTCAATAACTGGTTCTTTTAACTTGGCACGGCGATCGCGTTCGGCTAGTACCTGCTGTAAAAACTCTTGGGTTAAGTCAAAGGTAATGTCATCTCGCTGCCACTCAGCATCAAATTGACCAATACTTTCAAATATGGCTTCTGCATCTAAACGAGAATCCCAAGAATAAAGAAAAGTTACACTCTCAGCATTTTTAGAATGTGCTGCACGGGTGAAATTATCTGAGCCTTCATGAAGAATGTGGTTTTCTAACTGGTCGCTCAGGATGCCAGTTTTTTTGTGATAGATACCCCGTCCTGACTCCATTTTGACAAGTTTAATTTGCAAAAAATTCAGGCGAACTAACTCAGCTAAAATTTCTGTATCACTAAAGGCGCTATCTTCTAAACCCTTAAGGAATTCAGCCAGGGTACAATGAGCAAATTGGGTGCGGTAGTTAGGGTCTTGTAATTTCTCCAGTTCTTGGACATCCGCTTGCTTGGTGAATCCTTGCCAGTCCATCAATAGGCGAATTTGACCCTCAGTTTGCACAATTGAAGCAAGAGGTTCTTCATATAGTTTCAGCACACCACTATCAAAGTAAGCAGTAGAACGGCGATAAATTTGGGTGCGTTCTAGGGCAGAGCCGATGAAGACATTATACTTATCTAGCTGATCAGGCAAATTGAATCTACGAAGACGACCTTTAATTTCTAAAAAGCTGCCAGCAAGTAAAGCTTTTTCTTTGGTTACACTTTCTTTATGAAGGAATTTTTCAATAATATTTAAGTTACTAATTCGCAGCAGAGAGGTACTAGGTACATTTCCATCTTTGATAGGAATGTAATCAAAAACCTTAGCACTTTTTGGGTCAATTCGTAGTATTCTGTAAGTTGCTTGTTTACCACCAATACCTAAGAACTTCACAACTGTTTTTAACAGCCTGTCAGCATCGCGGTGCTTGAAGACGAGCCAGTATTGATTGTCAACACCTTTGATGGGATTACCTTGGAGTAGATAGTAGGGGCGTTGTTTGCGAATTAGGTCTTGGATAAAGTTTTCAAGCATAGTTAATAACTTACTGAATAGGCCAAGCTGGAATTACTGCGTCAATTTTTGCCATGAGTTCGATGGTTTCTTGGAGGGCTACAACAATACGCTGGTAATTTTCGATATCATCAGAAGTAAGAGTGCGTCCTTTACGGTCTTTGAGCCATTTTTGGCAGACTTGATAACCACCTACGTAAAAGTTCCAAACTTCTTCTGGTACGCCTGTAAATTTATCTCCTTTTTTGTTGATGATGAGAGCATCTTGGTTGTATTTTGGATATCCTGCATCAACTAGATTATTGCCGTCATTTTCAACAAATTCAGTGATGAAGTTGTCGAGTTTAGGTGATTTCATTAAATGGAGTGATACTAATTCTTCACCGTATGTTGCTAGTTGGTGGAAGAGTTCGTTATTGCTAGTGAGGGGTACGCGGGGGAAGTCAATTTTGAGGAATTCGGCATAGCGGGTGCGGTAGGTTGGGGAATGAAAGATGGCGTATATGTAGTAGAAGATGGCTTCTGGTGTGGGGGTATAGTTGAGTTTTGAGGTGATGTCTTTGAGGAATTCAGGGGACAGGTTGGGGCGGATTGGTTCTTCTAAGTTTTTAGGATTATTTGGGTTGGGGTAGATGTAGAGAGGAAAAATTGATTCACTGCCTTTGTTGTCAGATCTAATAACCCCGTCAGCAATTATATAGTTACTCACAAAAAAGTAAGACATTAGTTCACCAATCATTTGCCGTCGTGCTATGAGACCTAAATTTTCTCCAGCCACCAGATGACGCATGACATCTAAACGTGGACGTGTTACTACTTCTGAATCGTACACAATGAAACGTTGATCAAATGGACGGTACAAAATACCAACAACAGTATTGTTTGGAAGTTTGTGGCTGCTAGCGAGAATTTCAGTTTGGTTTTGAGTAAAAGCTATCGTTTTTTTATCTTGTCCAGTAACAACTCCAACTGAGTTAATAGTAAAAATATCTGTTACCTTCCATCCCTGTTGATATTCTGCAAGTGAATCAGTATTTTGTGGAACAAATAAATAAAATGGAGCTTGTGAATTTAGCTTATTCCACTGTGTTGTATCTATACTATGTAACTTTAACCAGCTATATTTATTGTCACGTAAACCATATAAATTTGAATGATAAATATTAGAAATTTCTTTTTTATTACTCTGCCTTTTCACGAAAATACTAATTGCTACACCTTGCTGAATATCAAATACATTTTCATCTTTAGAACCATCTGGTGATTGCTCTTTCTTCTTGCTACTTCCATGCAAGTCTAAAATATAAATATCATCAAATGTAGCCATCAAACTTTGACGCATACCACGAAAGGTAGGGTTGTCAAGAAAGCCGTGGTTAGTGATAAATGCTAAAATTCCATAACCTGTTTGTTCAATTCGCCACTGAGCAAAACGAATAAACTTCACATAATCATCGTTTAACCATTTAGGATTTCTCTCGCCAAGTGGTTTACCATCAACTTCAAAATAATTGCTAGTTACTTTTTGGGTGATTGTATCTTTTCCTTTAAGAAGACTACTAATCCAAATACCGTTATTAGCAGAATGTCCAGAATAAGGTGGATTACCCATCACAACCATTACTGGTGCTTCTTGCTTAATTTGATTAGCTGCATCCGCCTCATCCCGAATCCAATTATCAAATTCATCAGCAGGTGGTATTTGAAATGCTTCTTGTAATGTATTGGTGAGGTAAACTCGTAACCGTTCTAGAGTATCGAATTTGTAACCTAATTCTGCTAGTTGCAAACCTAATTTCATGTGAGCAACTGCATAAGGAGCCATTAGTAACTCAAAACCTAATAATCGCGGTAATAAGTGTTGAGAAACATAATTTGACCACGCATCTGTATCAAGTTGTAATGAGTTATAAATGTGGTCTATAACGCTGTAAAGGAAAGTTCCCGTGCCGGTTGCAACGTCTGTTATAAGGACTTTATGTGTTTCTGTCGTACCTTTCTTATCAGGCTCTTCAACCTTTACCTTTGTTGCATCAGCTAAACCATCAGTTAGTTTAAAGTCTGTTTTTAAAATATGGTCTACAGAACGCACAATGTAAGATACTACAGGCTCAGGTGTGTAATAAACACCCCGGCGTTCTCGCATCTGTGGCTTGTAGGCTGTCAAAAAATCTTCATAGAACCGGATAACAATATCTTCTCGGTTCATCTTCATCTGAAAATCCAAGAGAATCGCATCCATCTTGGCGGCGCGGAGGATGCCAAAGATATCTGCAATCGCACCTATCAACTCATCCCCCAATTCTTCAGGCTCACGCTCTGACACATCTTTAAACAGCTTGCGGAGAAATGGGTTAGTTTCTGGTAATTGTTGCCAAGCAGATTCACGATCAAAATGCGTTTCCTTCTCGCGTCCCTCCCGCTTATCTTTTACATGGCTGAATACCTTTGCTGTAAACAGTGCATAAGCAATGGTTTGGGCGTAAATATCAGCAAAGCTGTAATCTTTCTCGTTATCAGGAATTAGTTTTAGTGTGGGCAGGAGCTCCCGTTGAAAACTCTTCAATAGGTTATGTAAATACCCATCAGCTTTTTCTTTCTCATAGACTTGGGGAATTACCTGCTCAATTCGACGGGCAGCTTCAGCCAACAACTGCGCTAGTTCCTTCGCCGTTTTAATAGGTTCATAGAAAACCCACTCCACTAAGGGAACTGAACTTAGACCCTTAGCAGCAATCGGCAGTTCCCCTTGTTTTAAGCGGTTTAACCGTGCTATTATTTGCGGTTCATTCCAATCAAAAGTCTGGATTTGCCGTTGGCGTAGTCCACCTTCACTTGGCAGCACTAACGGCACTCGACTTGTAGCTTCTTTAGTAGGTAGAAGTAGATACATTACAGGTTGCTGTTCAGCTATTCGGTTTGTATAATGCCCGTAAATTTCTTGTTGCTGTTCTTTAGAGGTCAAAAATCTTTTAATTTCCTGGTCTGTAACTCCTGATAGTTCCTCATCATAGAAGCCAACAGCAATTGGGCAAGTTTCCTCAGCTTCTAACTCATCGACACCAGGGCGCAAGTACCAAAAACGAGAACCTTGAGGATCATGCTCTTTCACCGGATATCCTAACAGCTGCCGCAGTACCTCTACACGATGATTTAAATCTGTACCAGTCATTACAGCCTGTAACTGCTCTTTGGTGAAAGTCATTTGTTTTCCTTACTAAGTTCAAAACAGCACGGTAAAACTGCGATCGCGCTTTAAAAGAATGCAATCGCTATATCAAATTTGATTAAGTACTACTCTCAAGAAGTGAGGTAGTCTACTTTTCCTTAGAACTAATTTGACTGATACTTTGCTAACAGTTTCTGCCCTTGATCACCCATCTCTTGCAGAAGTTTTTCAATCCTCTGCATAGCCATCGGTGATAACTTAGAGCGTTTATTTTCCCAACGATTAACTGTGGAATAAGTAACACCCAAATGTGTTGCAAACTGCTCTTGGGTTAAACCCGTTACAGTGCGAAGTTCATGGATGAGCTGTCCCAGTTTTGGTTGTTCAATTACCAAAGGCTTTTTGATAGTCATTAGCTCAAAACCCACTACTTGAGTAGCAAATAACGTGTGATTTGCTATATCGTAGTTAGCTTAGTACTGGGTTGTAACCCGCTAATATACTGTTATTTATTTACTGTAGCTTTAATATCTCTATGTAATAAACGCAACTTGTACTTAAGTACGCTTGATTAGAACTGGTTCACTGTACAATTGCTCCCAAAGTGCCACTGACGGCACGTAAATAATCATCTGGCGATAGCAGAAGCAGCATTCCTCGCATTCCACCAGAAACAGTAATCTGCTCAAATAGGGTTGCTGTTTCATCAAGGTAAACGGGATAGTCTTTTTTACTGGCTAAAGCTGTTACACCACCACGTATGTATCCTGTTAGTGGCTGAACTTCCTTGAGGGCAACCGTCTCAACCTTGCGGTTTCCTGAAATCCGCGCCAAGGCTTTTAAGTCTAACTGAACATTTCCCGGCACAACAGCAAAACATATACCTGTTGTGTCACCTCTGACTACTAGAGTCTTAAAAACTTGCTCTGCGGGAAGTCCTACTTTCTGGGCTGTACTTTCAGCAGCCAGATCGTCAGGATCTACTTCATAGCTCAGGATTTGGTAGGGAATACCTAGTTTGTCCAGGAGTCGAGCAGCATTAGTTTTCATTTAAGTCCACAAAAGATATTATTTATTGCTCAAGCTCCCAATCCTCAATCACCAGCCCACTAACGCGACTAAATTCTCTTATGTTGTGCGTAACTAATGTTAAGTTATGTATCAAGGCGATCGCAGCTATTTAAAAATCATTGGGGCCTATTGGAGTACCGTTTGCTGCTAATTCTGCACGAATTCTACCGTAGGTGAGGGCAGTAACATCATCAAAAGGCAAAGAAACAAACAAAGTAAGAAATTGCTGTTGTCGAGCTAAAGTAATTTGGGGATTATTGCTTTTCATCGCTCCATAAAACAACTCTGCCTTCACTACTGAACAGACAGCAATATCTTCTACATTTGTGGACTGTAAATGTTCTCGAATTAAGAGCGACCTACCGTTGAGATAACGAGCGCAAACATTGGTATCTAATAAATACTTCACACAATTTCTTCCCTTGTCTCAAAATCACCTTCAGAGTCGATAACAATTGGATCGTCTTGACAACTACCGTAAGTCTGCTCAAAAAAGCCGGGTGGCCATCCCAGTTCTTCTGGTGTTTTTGTAGGTGTTGATGGTTCTATTTGTTGATAAATCACCAGGACTTCCATTTCTTTGTCTGTGATGCCAACGGGAATCTCAAGGTGCAAAATGCCATCAGCCCCAACATGAGAACATAACTTAATACTTTGCATTACTGTTGTCTCCTATTCCTTGATTTATCGAGAATTGGGTAGTACCTCATCTATGATGCCGTATTCTTTCTCAACAAAACCCAACAGCTTCTCCTCCACAGCCGTCAAATACGGTCGCTTCAACTCCCCCAAGTGCTGCAATACAGCACGAGCAGCTTCTTTTAGATTTTGGTTATCTCTTAGCCTACTGATACAATCGCACACCTCCCGCATGTGCTGACACTCGGCAGATACAGCACTTCCAGCAGCTATGAGGTACATCCTAAAAGCTGAAAGCGATGATAGGAGAGGGGCAAGGAGAAAACTATATTACATAATAGCCGGAAGCACTGTAAGTAATCATACGACTTGAGATGCTTTACCCCGGCAGTATATTCCCCATCCCAAGTTCTCACGGTAGAACTGAAATCATTCACTTGACTGACAATTCCTCAGAAACCGCCTTTGTTCATGAGTTCTAAATTGTTTTTATTAATAGTCTGACAATCTATTTTTTATTTTTAAACAAAGGAAATTATATTTTGTTTTCTACCTAAAGTAAGATATTTTCCAGTTCATTCTGGAATAATTTGAGACAACAGTGTAGTTGGGTGGTAGTAAACTTAAGTGCGCTACCAATATGAGTGATTTAGTTAACAATAACCGTGTGGTTGTGAATGGTGGAGAGTATCGTGGTCAGCATGGTAAGGTACTTGATGATATCACTGGTTGGAATTTACAAAGGCATTACCAGATCAAATTAGACGGAGGTGTTACCGTAAATCTTGCAGGCTCAAGTTTAGAGTTGGAAAATCTAACTCAAAATGAAGTAAATGATGAAGTAGTAAATCTGAAAAATCAAGTTAGTCAAATAGCCTCAAAACTTCCCGAAAAAATGGGGACAGAATTACCCAATCATTTAGGATACCTTCATGATGCTTTAATTTCTGGAAACCAGTCCAGATTTAGCACTGAGTACAGTTACATAACAGGAGAATTAGCCAGAGCAGTTGAAAGTAAACATGTTACACAACAATGGTGCGAAACCATAAAAATTGGGCTAGAAAAATTAAAGCACAACATGGATTTTAATCTAACTCAGACTTAACCTAATGTCTGTGTTTTAGTCGGATGTTTAGCCAGTTGCATTTGCACTCGCCAGCATTGCATCAATCATGTAGCGGTTACAGCACTGGGGAGCGCAACTGGCTTTCAACTGGACACCAGAAGCGGATAATTTACCCTCTCGCTCGTATAATTTCTTGGTCATCCTGTTGTTCTGATATCTTTATTAAAACGCGAACTTTAAAACATTAGATCCTAAATTGCCAAAATTGCGGCGTTGCTGAATTAGGGGATGATTTCGCCCAATTTGGAACTAATTTTCAATGATTTCAACCGCCAATTCATCCCGCATTTATGCAACGCCAAAATTGCTTAGTGGATTATTTCGTTTCTATTTCAAACTCCAAAACAGCCAACAATTTCTCCTCCAAATCCGTCAAATAAGCACGATTCAGCTTCCCCAATGACTCCAAAAACTTCTGCACCGAGTCCTCCAGCCCACTCGAATACACCCGATTGATGCGATCGCAAATCACCTGCATCTGCTCACACTCGGCAGGCAGGTAGTTGAGGGACTTCAGATGTTGCAACCCAATTGTGTACTCCCTATCCCAAGTTCTGACGGTGCAGCTGAATTCACCTACATGGTTGACTATCCCCCAACATCCACCTTTGCCCCTAAGTTCCGGGTTGTCCTTGGCTAAAATTTGGCACACTTCCCCGATCTGGTAGGTATTGGGTACTTGGGTTCGCTCCATAATTCTTTGCACCACATCTTTGACGATTCTACCAGTTGGCACTTTCCCACCAGCAAGTTCTACTGCCTGTTGCCATACCTCCCACTGTTCTTGAGGTTCTAGCTTTGTGATAGGTCGGACTTGCCCTTCACTAGTGGGTAAAATTTGTGATCCATTTGTTGTCAAATCTTCAGGCGGCAAATTTTGACAACAAATTGTTGTCAAATTCTCGTAGACATCAGCTGCTGCAATCAGATAATTTGACTTCTGGCGACTATGACCAAAGCGATCGCGACAATAATCTTCAAAAGTTTTGTGCGTGGAACGATATAATCTGCGATCGCGCAGTTCCATCAAAGCTTTCCCTGCCTCAAAAAACGCTCTTTCCACACGGCGCTCTAGGTGAAGGCGGTCGCGCTGTTCTTCTTCTGTCAACTCTGGAATTTCGACAGAGGTAACGGTGATTGTTGCTAAGGCGGGGTTTTCTTCAAGGTCTTGGTTATCTGGTGGCGTGTCATTACTGGATGCAGCAGAGGTGGGTTTTTTGCGGTTAGAAGGTGGTTTAACCATTATTTCACCCCTAACTGAACAGTACTTGAACGAATATCGAGTTGTGCCATGATGGGGGTGTGATTAAATTGATATGAATTCCCCAAATTTTTTACTGAGGTTGGGGTTTTTCCTTAACTTGTTTACATATATATTTGCATCTGCGGTAGTCATCCTTGTTGCTTTGTCGGCTTTGACATTGTTTCTACATTCCTATGTATAAAATGTCCATGACAAGGAAAGCGGCAGGTAAAGTCATGCCGCTTTGAAAACCTCAAGGTGTACTTGTGGAGCTATAACCATTGCCAGTATAGGATTTTGACGCGCCAACAGTTGCTTCGCTTCCTGAACTGAACCGTGTCGCAGTTTATGTATGGCTTGGTGCAGCCCACTGTGTGCATTCGTTGCACCATTCATTGCTGGAAAGTATTACTTGTGGGTCTGTCATTTTTTAGAACCCCCTTCAGACTAAGAACTCTCGATTTACTTCCTAAAAGACAACACGAATTTAGAGCGATCGCTTTCACGATTTAGGCTCTACGCTAATACTGCTTAGGTTTTACATACTTCATAGAAGAAGTATAGCACTATTTCCACACATTATGTAAATATAGGAGTATCAGTGAGAGAAATTGTAATGCAAGGAATACCTTTGGATTTGGTATCCCGGATTGACTGGGATCAGGAATATGGTGAGTTTTTATTTCAGCAAAGAGAAGACAAGAAACTTTCTAGAGAAGAAGTAGCGCAAGCAATTACAGGGCTTGGAGAACCTTGTTCTCAGCAGTTAATTCATAAAATAGAAAAATGGAAGGGTAAAGGTGATCGCTCTGTTTCTTTGTCTCTTATCTTGAAATATTGCCAAATTTTAGGGATCGAGCTTAGGCAATTTTATCCTGTTGTAGCACAAACCCTTAGTTACCC
>NZ_JAWJTF010000142.1:18742-20104 GCF_048836525.1 Nostoc sp. CALU 546 | reverse complement strand
GACATCAACGGCGACGGCTTCGATGACCTAATTATCGGTGCAATAGGTGCCGACCCCAACGGTCAGTCTGTGGCAGGGTCAAGCTACGTAGTCTTTGGTTTTGCATCTCCTACGCCGACAAATAAACCTCCTGTCGCGGTTAATGATACGGCTACCACCGACGAAGACACTGCCGTTAACATAGATGTCTTAGCTAACGACAGCAACTCCCTAGGGGTGACAGCTATTAATGGTAGGACAGTTGTTGTTGGCACTGCCATTACTCTGAGTTCTGGTGCCTTAGTTACCCTTAATACCAATGGCAGCTTAACCTACAACCCGAATGCTCAATTTGAAAGTTTGGCTGTTGGTGAAAGCGGCAGTGATAGCTTTATGTACACCACCAACAATGGCAGCTTGAGTAATACAGCTAGTGTCAACTTGACCATTAACGGAGTCAATGTCGCACCTCAGGTTACTTCATTAGATATCTCATCCCTGAATGGCAGCAACGGCTTTGTGATTAACGGCATTGCTGCGTATGACAGATCAGGCAGTTCTGTCAGCAGTGCGGGGGACATCAACGGTGACGGCTTTGATGACCTAATTATCGGGGCAAGTAATGCCGACCCCAACGGTCAGCTTTATGCAGGGTCAAGCTACGTGGTGTTTGGCAGCAATAGTGGCTTTAATGCCCAACTCAACCTCTCGTCCCTGGATGGCAGCAACGGCTTTGTAATGAACGGTATTGCAGGTGACAGCTCAGGCAGTTCTGTCAGCAGTGCGGGAGACATTAACGGCGACGGCTTCGACGACCTAATTATCGGTGCACCAAATGCCGACCCTAACGGTCAGTCTGCGGCAGGGTCAAGCTACGTGGTGTTTGGTCGCAGTAGTAGCTTTGATGCCCAATTCAACCTCTCGTCCCTGGATGGCAGTGACGGCTTCGTGATTAACGGCATTACTGCGTTTGACAGCTCAGGTAGTTCTGTCAGCAGTGCAGGGGACATCAATGGCGACGGCTTCGACGACTTGATTATTGGGGCACTTCGTGCCGACCCTAACGGTCAGTCTGGGGCAGGGTCGAGCTACGTGGTATTTGGCAGCAGTAGTAGCTTTGATGCCCAATTCAACCTCTCATCCTTAGATGGCAGCAACGGCTTTGTGATTAACGGCATTACTAGGCGTGACTACTCAGGCAGTTCTGTCAGCAGTGCGGGGGACATCAACGGTGACGGCTTTGATGACCTAATTATCGGGGCAGAATATGCCGACCCCAACGGTCAGTCTGCGGCAGGGTCAAGCTACGTGGTGTTTGGCAGCAATAGTGGCTTTGATGCCCAATTCAACCTCTCATCCTTAGATTGCAGCCACGGCTTTGCG
>NZ_JAWJTF010000142.1:0-18674 GCF_048836525.1 Nostoc sp. CALU 546 | reverse complement strand
GGTATTTGGCAGCAATAGTGGCTTTGATGCCCAAATCAACCTCTCATCCTTGGATGGCAGCGACGGCTTTGTGATTAACGGCATTACTGACCGTGACTACTCAGGCGGTTCTGTGAGCAGTGCGGGGGACATCAATGGCGATGGCTTCGATGATCTGATTATCGGGGCACTTCGTGCCGACCCCAACGGTCAGTCTGCGGCAGGGTCAAGCTACGTGGTGTTTGGCAGCAATAGTGGCTTTGATGCCCAATTCAACCTCTCATCCTTAGATGGCAGCAACGGCTTTGTGATTAACGGCATTGCTGCGTTTGACTTATCAGGTAGTTCTGTCAGCAGTGCGGGGGACATCAATGGCGACGGCTTCGACGACTTGATTATCGGTGCAATAGGTGCCGACCCCAACGGTCAGAATATTGCAGGGTCAAGCTACGTGGTCTTTGGCTTTCAAACTACGGCTACCACTAATGAAGATACTGCCGTTAACATCCTTGCTAGCAATATTCTACGTAGATACACAGATGTCGATGGCGATACCTTAACTATTAGTGACTTCACTAGCCCCACTAACGGCACATTGTCACTTAACGACAACAATACTCCAGACAACCCCGGTGACGACTTCTTCATTTACACCCCCGATGCCAACTTCAACGGCACTGACAGCTTCACTTTCACTGTCAGCGACGAGAATGGCGGTAGCATTACTAATACTTTCAACCTCAATGTCAAGCCCGTTAACAATGCACCCATTGCCGTCAATGATAGTCTGACTACTGGCTTTAATACTGCTGTAACCATCCTTGCTACTACTCTGCTGGCTAATGATAGTGACATCGATAGCAGTAACCTCAGCATTACTGGGGTTAGTGGTGCAACCAACGGCACTGCTGTGCTGAATGATAACGGCACTCCGGGCAACTCGACAGATGATTTCATCGTGTTTACCCCAATTAATGGGTTTAGTGGTAATGCCAATTTTAATTACACCATCAGTGATGGTAGCCTGACTAGTACTGCTAGAGTTGCGATCGCTGTTGGTGCTAATATCTCTGGCGGTGCCGGCAACGATAACATCTCTGCTGGCGAGGGTAACGATAACATCTCTGGCGGTGCCGGCAACGATACGATTGCTGGCAATGGAGGCGACGATACCATCTCTGGTGGTGCCGGCAGTGATAACATCTCCGGTGGCAATGGCAATGACTTGTTGCTTGGTGGCAATGGCAATGACACGATTGCTGGCAATGGGGGCAACGATAACATCTCCGGTGGCAATGGTAATGACCTCTTGCTTGGTGGCAATGGCAACGATACGATTGCTGGCAATGGGGGCAACGATACTATCTCCGGTGGCAATGGCAACGATACTTTTGTCTTCCGCCTTGGTGATGGAAATGACACTATCGCCGATTTTACTGGCACAGGAATTGGTTCAAATCCATCAGCAGATGTGATTAGCCAACTGGATACGTTGCAATTTATTGGTAGTGGTTTAACTGCCCGAAATCTGCAATTAACTCAAAATGGTGATAACTTAGAACTCACTTTTTTGGATGCGGCTTCTACGAAAGTTACCTTGCAAAACTTCCAATTAGAAAACCTGGATAACTTACCAACAACTGGTAATATCCTGTTTGATGGACAAACCAGTGTAACTGACAGTTTTGATGTCTTCAATGCCAATTCCACTCAAACTAATCTCTTTAACAAGAACACAGTTACTTTCCTCAATGACCTTAACAATAATATTGCGGGTTTTAATAACTCCAATGATGTAATTAATGGTCAAGGGGGTAACGATATCATTAATGGTAATAGTGGCGATGACCTTTTGCGGGGCGGTTCAGGCGATGATATTCTCATCGGTGGAGAAGGCAATGATACTCTTGTGGGTGGCAGAGGCAATGATATTCTCATCGGTGGTGTAGGTGCTGACTTTTTCCTTTACAACAGCAATGCTGTTGGTATTGATACGATCGCTGATTTCAATAGTTCTGAAGGTGACAAAATTGTTCTGGATAAGACTACCTTTAGTGCGTTCCCGCTTCGGGTTGCCGTAGGCATCGCTTCTGCTCCGGGAACAGGTTTCAGTAATACCAATGATTTTCAAATCACTTCTTCAGCAGCGGCTAGCACGGCAAAAATTGTCTACGATTCTGTGAGTGGGCAATTGTTCTACAACCAAAATGGCAGCGCGGCTGGTTTTGGCAGTGGTGGTCTATTTGCAACTTTAACTGGTGCGCCAACTCTCACGGCATCAGATTTTATGTTGCAGGCATAGTCCGATAACTCTTATCAAATCACTTGCAATTCATCTACCATACCTAAAAAGTACAGTGGATGAATTGCCGTGTTAGTTGAAGGAGGCAGGAGGCAGGAGGCAGGAGGCAGGAGGCAGAAGGCAGGAGGCAGGAGGCAGGAGGCAGGAGGCAGAAGGCAGGAGGCAGAAGGCAGGAGGCAGGAGGCAGAAGGTTTTACCTCAGTTGGGGATTCAAACCCCTCCTGAAAAAGAGCCTCCAAATTTTCATACTCCCTATGGTCGCGGGCTGTTACAGATAGCGCAGCGATAGCTCAGGAGAGGAGCGTCGGGCAGTTTTCCTCTACTCTTGACTGCCCGACGCTCGCAGACTCGCTAACGCTGCGCTATCTGCCTCGAACATCCTCGGTAATTCCACAACTTCTAACTGTAGGTTGGTTAATGATACAACCTCACGAATTATGATTAGTTTATGAATTCAAAGAGGGTGTTATCAAAAGTTCTTCTAGCGAATCTGTTCAAGAAGACCTAGCTGATGGGGTAACTTCGGAAGTTCATACAGAATCTAGCCATCAGCAGGAAAATAGAACACAATCAGAAACATTATCACCTTTGACAGCCGCCGCAATCAAGCGGGTAAAGGAGGGTGTAGCGGCGGCTAGCGATCGCGCTGTTCGTCAAATTATCGAAAAAACTCTCAATCACCTAGAAGCTATTAATCAGGGGCATTCCGAACCCAAAGCTAGCTCTGGGCTGCGTCGTTTTGTAATGCGATCGCTCATCCATTCCTTTTTCAAGGTACGGGTAGAACACCTCGAAAGAATACCTCAGCAAGCTGCAATCTTGGCTGTCAACCATCTCCACCACATCGATCCCTTACTCCTCCTAGGCGAACTTCCCACCCAACCTTACTATTACATCCTGGGTGATGCTCGTACTCTCTATAACAAGTGCTGGAAACGCTTCATTCTCGATTTTGCAGGGGGCGTTATTCCTTTGGAACGGGTGTGGAAAGAAGAAATTGCTGTCATGGAAGCGGCTAAAGCAGGAAAGCAAGATTTAGTTGAGTTAGCCGCAGCAATTAAACAGACAGTACCCACAGGTGAAGACATACATACACTGCGACAAATAGACCGGATTATTCTGGCAATTTTGACTCGTGGGGATGGGATGATTCTCTTTCCCGAAGGACGACTAGGAACTACTGAGGCTCAGTTGCATCTCCCCTTGAAGCGCGGGACTGTGATTTATGCCTTGCGGGCTGGTGTACCGATTATTCCAGTTGCGCTGATTGGAACTCATGACCTCTATTTGGGAAAAGAGTTAACAATTCGGGTAGGTGAACCGTTACACTTTGCCCAAACAACCAGACCAAAACGCCAGGAAGTTGACCTAGCTTTAGAAAAATTGCAGAATGCGATGCTGGCTTTGTTGCCAACTGACTATCAAGAACCAACAGGATTAAAGCTGTTACGTTATTTCCTCAATCATATATTGTGGTGAGGGATTATTGTTCTAAAAAGTTTGTAACTTTGAAATTTGATGTCCCCTCCCAACAGTGGTTTAAAAATGCATTTACTTGAGCATCTGCGGAATCAACCGATTCCCTAGAAGCGTTAAATTGTACTGCTGTCACAATGTACTCAAAGATAATTACAAACTGCTTTTGGGGTGAAATTCTTTCGACTACAATTGTTTCACCTATCTTAGGGATTTGAGGCACATTTACCACAAATGTCTCAATTTTTGGTTTATCTAATGGATTTTTGAAATTGAAGTATTTACAGTAAACAATAATTTTCACTTAGACAACCACCAATAACATTATAGATATTGAACCTCACATGACTAAAAGTCACGCTCAACATAAAATGCTTAACTCATGAATACAAGTCACGAGTGTACGGCTTGTAGACATCAAAGTTATCCTTAAATTGAAAAATTGTTACTATTATAATAGGTTATTAAAAAATATCTACCAGCTTATAGCAATTATCCAAAATTAGGCTACAGATATAAACCTGGAAACCCAGATTAAATCTGACGAGTCTTAATTACGAATTACGAATTACGAATTAGTATTATTTTCCCTGCCATAGCTGTCGCAACGACTGAAAAATATTTACAAATTTCTCTTCTAGCCAGAGCATAACATAATCAAGCCATTCTAGAAGTTGCTCTAAGGGATGCTTCTCATACCCATTTGAAGTTGCTTTAATTTCTATCCAGTCTGGCTGTGCTTCAACTTGACTACTTTGGTGAAATTGCTGTTTTAAAATTTCCCCTTTCTTACTCTCGCTTTTAGTTTGAGAAATGCGAGCTTCGGTTTGTTTTGCAGAGGCGACTTTTCCAGATGCTTTTTGACTGGAAACGAGATTATTAGTTGTTTGTTTTCTTCGCACTGAGCCAGAGCCGACTTTAGGCTGTTTTACACTCAAATTCTTTTGTGGAAAATGCCCTACGGATAAACTTGATGCTAAAGCAGGATTTGTCTTTTGAGAAAGTGTAACCGAGTTTTCAGCAACGGTTTCGGTGTTACCAAATAAATCATTCCACGTTAGCCAAGGATCATCTGTTAAATCCTGATTCTCTAATTGAGGGCTTTTGGATAAAGCTTTTCTAATGGGTAATGAGAATAGCTTACCTGGTAATCTCTCATCACTGGTTGTTGGCTCAAGTGTTTTTCTACTACCAACACCAAAAAAGTAATTAAGCGCCGCCTCAATCAAAGCCTGAAGATTCAGTGTATGAGTTTCCAAACCATCAGCATTGGGTGCAATTTCTCCCCTATCAGCTAATTGCTCTTTGCCATAAAGAAATATGTTTAACTGAGTTTGAGCAACTTGAACAATTTCCTGACTACGTTCTTGCGCTGGGACGAAAGCATTTGATTCCAACTTAGCAACAGCTATATCTAAAAATGCTAATAACTTCTCTGTATTAAGTAAATCTTTTGGTATACCCTCAGAGGATGTTTGAAAAGTCCTCTTGTCGGTATCAAAAACTTTAGATCCCCCTAAATCCCCCTTTTTAAGGGGGACTTTGATTCCGGTTCCCCCCTTTTTTAGGGGGGATCTAAAAGTGCTTAAAGTCACAGCAGACAACTTTTCAAACAACCTCTCAGCTAAAACTGGAATTTTTGCTGTATTTCCATCAGTTAGTTTTGCTAATAAATGGTCAATTTGTGGTAATAGCTGCGTTTCTTTTTTAGCGATAATCAACCGCCTTCGCGCAGCGTCTTGTAGAGAAGACTGCCAATACTTAGCAACTTCGTTAATAATTCGGTCTTCTAATTTTGTCTGCTGTTGGGGTGTTAAAATATCTAAAATTTCATTATCGGCACTAACAAGTACTAAATTCCGATTCATCAAATTTGTGGCAATTCCTCGCACTATTGGAAGATGCTGTTGTAGGCGATTTTCCAATTGTGAAGGGTTGAGACTTCTGGCTTGATTCTCTGTAATATTTGATGATTGAGTAATATTAGAGCCATGATTAACGAATTTCAGCCGAAAAACTCCCAATGAAGCCAAGAGATTGAAATGTTCAGATGTTTTCGTAGGAGTGGAAGCGGGTTCATCTGATGACAGATAATTGACTGCCTCTAATACATTTTGAATCGGAGTATCAGCATTTGGCAGAGTTTCTGGCTGGAAATCGGTATCATTTGGTTGTAACTTTAGTCTAGTTTGTGGTTCTTTAGTGTGTAGCGTTTTCCCAGACGATTCCGATGACTGAAACAGTAGATACACTGGATAAAGTAGTGTCTCGACACCCCACTTAGTAGCAACTTGCAAATGCCGAAAGGTGTGTTCCCACTGTTGTGTCACCCGCCGAGATTGCTGATGGACAAAGTTAAATAGTCTGCTTTGATAACGTCCAGAGGAACCAGAAGACATAGTAGTAATTTTTTAGTTCAAGTCTTGTTAAGTTGTGAGACTCGCGCCAAACAATAAAAACGACCAACACCTCATTTTAGCGAATATATGACCCCGACTGTCTCTCAATCCCAAACCAAATCCATCTCACAAGCAATTGAGCAATTGCGCTCTTTTTGTCAAGTTAATCTTCAGTCTACTTGGCTGTATCAGGAATCTGACCTGATTATTACTGATGTTGTAGCTGCTGATTTGTCTCATTGGCAACCTGTCGAGTTGAATGCTAAAGAACATATCGCTTGGACAGGGGGGAAAAAAGTGCTATGGCTAGTGCAAAGATTGGTAGTTCCCCAAGATTTACAGGGTTATTCCTTAGCTGGGTTATCTTTGCGGCTGGCGCTGCTTTGGTGGGCGGATTCTGCTGAGATTTATGTAAATGGGGAGTTAGTGCTGGAGGGTGATTTATTTGATTGTTCGCCGAGAGTGCTTCTCAGTCAGGGGGTGACGGTAGGGGAAGAATTCACTGTGGCTTTGCGGTTAGTGAGTCCGGGACATTGTGATGGTGCTTTAGTGCGATCGCTCCTAGTTTACGAGTCTACTGTTGATGATAATCCCGATCCGGGCTTTGTGGCTGATGAATTAGCTGTGGTGCAGCTTTATTTGGAAAAGTTTGCGCCGGAAAAGTTAGATGTTTTGGCGACGATGGTGGCGGAGATTACGAACCCCAGAGGCGCAGAGGACACGGAGGAGAAGGAAGAGTTAGTAAAATCGTTTTTATCTCTACGCCAAAATTTAATTCAATCCAAAATCGTTCGACTGAGCGAAGTCGAAGTCCAAAATCCAAAATCTAAAATTTTCTTATTGGGTCATGCTCACTTAGATTTAGCATGGCTATGGCCTGTGAGTGAAACTTGGAATGCAGCGCAAAACACTTTTGAATCGGTTCTGAAGTTACAAGCAGATTTTCCTGAGTTAATTTTCTGTCATTCGACTCCCGCACTTTATGCGTGGATTGAAGAACATCGCCCGGATTTGTTTCAAGCGATTCAAGCACAGGTAGCCGCCGGACGTTGGGAAGTTGTCGGCGGGATGTGGGTGGAACCAGAACTCAACCTAATTTCTGGTGAATCAATAGTCCGTCAGCTATTGTATGGTCAACGCTACATCCAAGAAAAATTTGGCAAGATTTCAGCTATAGTCTGGGTTCCAGATACTTTTGGTTTTTGTGCAACTTTACCGCAGTTTTTCGCGAATGCCGGAATTGAATATTTTGTGACGCAGAAGTTGCGGTGGAATGATACTACCAAATTTGATTATGGGGCTTTTTGGTGGCGATCGCCTGACGGTAGTGAAGTCTTTAGTTTGATGTCTGCACCCATCGGTGAAAGCATTGATCCAGTTAAAATGGCATCCTATGCTCTTGAATGGCAAACCCAAACTGGTTTATCAGAATCCCTCTGGCTTCCCGGTGTCGGCGACCACGGCGGCGGCCCCACCCGTGATATGTTAGAAACCGCCCAACGCTGGCAAAATTCGCCTTTCTTCCCAGACTTAGAATTCACGACAGCTGAAAAGTATTTACAGAAGATTAGTAGTCAGTTAACTTCACAATCCAAAATCCAAAATCCAAAATCCAAAATTCAAAGCCCCACCTGGAATGACGAACTATACTTAGAATTCCATCGCGGTTGCTACACTACCCACGCAGATCAAAAACGCTGGAATCGGCGTTGTGAAAATTTATTGTATGAAGCTGAACTATTTGCTACCTTGGCAACTGTAAGCTGTGGCGTGACATATCCCAAAGCGGAAATCGAAGCAGCTTGGAAGCAGGTGTTATTTCAACAGTTTCACGATATTTTACCTGGTTCTTCAATTACCCAAGTTTACACAGATGCGTTGCCCCAGTGGCAGCAAGTGGAACAAGTAGGAACGAAGATATTACAAGAATCACTTTTAGCGATCGCATCTCACGTTACTCTATCAGAACCACCAAAACCCGATAGTTTGCCTATTTTCGTTTTCAATTCTCTCAACTGGCAACGTTCTGAGGTAGTCTCTGTAGTTTTACCCACACCAGAAGAATGGCAGATTTACGATACTTCAGGAAAGCAGCTTGTCTCCCAATTCTCTGAACCATCAACCCTACAATTTCTCGCCACCGAAATTCCACCCGTTGGCTACCGCATATTTTGGCTTTCTCCCCCATCCTCCTCATCCCCCTCATCCCCCCCACTCCTCCCAGACTGGATTTTAGAAAATGAATTCCTACGAGTTGTTATAGATCCTGATACTGGAGATTTATCAAGTGTTTTTGATAAAACTTATCAACGAGAAGTTTTGAGTGGGGCGGGGAATCAACTACAAGCTTTTAAAGACAGTGGTCAATATTGGGATGCTTGGAATATAGATCCCAATTATGCTCAACATCCTTTACCCTCAACAAATCTTCAATCTATTCAGTGGTTAGAACCAGGCCCAGTGCAAAGTCGTGTGCGCGTGGTGCGTCAGTTGGGTGAATCGGAATTTTGCCAAGACTATATTCTGCAAGCTGGTTCACCTCTGCTAAAGATAGCTACTACCGTCAATTGGCAAGAAAATCATGTATTAGTGAAAGCTGCTTTTCCTCTAAATATCGAAGCAGACTTTGCTACTTATGAAATTCCCTGTAGCGCGATTCGCCGCCCAACTAAACCGCAAACCCCCGCAGAACATGCAAAATGGGAAGTCCCCGCTTTGCGTTGGGCTGATTTGACAGCAGAAAATATAATCCAAAATCCAAAATCTAAAATCCAAAATTCTTATGGTGTCAGTTTACTGAATGATTGTAAATACGGTTACGACAGCAAGCCAAATCAACTCCGTTTGACACTGCTACGCAGTTCTAATTGGCCAGACTCACAGGCTGATAGAGGTTTTCACGAGTTCACATATACCTTGTATCCTCACGCTGGTAGCTGGGAATCAGCCCATACGGTACGGCGTGGCTATGAATTGAATATCCCGTTGCAAGTGATATTAAATCCACTCACAACTCAAAATTTAGCACTGACTCAACGCCCCGTTACCGCTAACAGCACTATAAAAGGGGTGAGTTTCCTAGATTTATCCGCTGAGAATTTAATCTTGATGGCCTTGAAGCCATCAGAGGATGGCCCACAGCAGTTAATTCTGCGGTGTTATGAATGTCATGGAGAAACAGCCGAGTTATCTTTGCAAAGTGATTTAGGGTTGAATCTAGGAGAAACAGTAGATTTATTAGAGCGTTCCTCCAGCACTGAATTCTCATCTGGGCAACAAATCTTGACGATACAGCCTTGGAAAATCGCCAGCTTCAAGGTGATACCAGCGAAAAATAATTCGTAATTCGTAATTCGTAATTCAGGAATGAGAATTAAATAACATCGACTTTTGTAGGTTGGGTTGAGGCACGAAACCCAACCTACACAGGTTATTAAATCCACAATCCTAAGTTTTGCAATGGGGATTTTAACCCCAACACAAAACTTGTCGGGATTTAGAAGCGAGAGACTTAGACCCCTCACAAATGTTAATTCCAATAGGCTGGAGTGAGCCACTATTACTGTGTCAGTGGTCAGTTGTGGTTTTTCAATGACCAATGACCAATGACTAATGACTAATGACCAATGACCATTTTAATCTTCATGGTCATCAAACGGATCGTTCAATTCCTTGCTAGGAGGGCCAAAGGAGGTATAAATTGAAATTCCGGTGATGGCAACCACCACGGCAGCCATAGAAATGCTAAGAACTATTGCGGGTTCCATAATTGAGAGATTGATTATGAGTGCTATTCTTATAGAATATTACAGAAGATTAAAAAAAGCTTTGGCAAGTAATCTTAGGTGAACTATGGCACAAAGGACTAGGTTGGGAGATATCCTGAAACCACTTAACTCTGAGTATGGGAAAGTGGCTCCAGGTTGGGGTACTACCCCGGTGATGGCTGTTTTTATTCTGCTATTTTTCGTATTTCTGCTGATTATTCTGCAACTTTACAATCAATCACTGTTGGTTCAGGATGTATTTGTCGATTGGCGCAGTTTAGGACGCTAACGGATAGACAGCTATCAAGTTTGGATAACAAGTTAAGTTACACCCGGTTTATCCGGGTTTTTTTGTGAGTTGTGATTTGCTACTGGGCAAGAATTCAGCGAATGTAGGGCTGGGTTCAATACAGTTCAGATAAGCCCAAAACACTTGTAGAGACGGCGATTCATCGCGTCTTCAAAGACAAATTATCTACACCACTAACCTTAACTGAACCGTATTGGGGCTGGGTTGAGTAGCTTGGTAGGTGTGAACCGAAAAGTTGCTCAACTCTCTATACTATTCGATTAAGGCAAGAGACGCGATAAATCGCCGTCTCTACAAATGAAATTGTTTGCTCAGGTGTTGAGTCACTCAAATTCTGGTGGTCATATTTCTGCGATCGCTAATTCCCAACCTGGAAGTAATTCTGGTATTGTCAGTTTGTCGTTATTTGTTAAAACTACTGGTTCAAGGTTAGGGCGATAAACTGTTACTAAAAATTTATCAGGGTCAATGAGAATACCCACTGTATATCCAAGTTCTAGGAATAGCGTAATAAAGCATCACTCGCTCGTGGGGCGTTAGCGTAGCTCGCCGCAGGCATCGCTTTCTATGATAGGCGATTATTGAGTAGACTACATAATAATATGTGAGTTTCTGTAGTAGTTCCATAGTTTACAGGAGACAAAAATGAATATATTCGGTATCGGTCTGCCAGAAATGGGTGTAATTATGGTAGTGGCGCTGTTAATCTTTGGCCCCAAAAAGCTACCAGAAATTGGTCGGAGTGTGGGCAAAACAATTCGTAGCTTCCAAGAAGCTTCTAAGGAGTTTCAAAGCGAGTTTCAAAAAGAAGCAGAACAATTAGAAGAAGTTGTCAAGACTACTGCTGAATTGGAACCTAAGCAAATCTACCCTGCTAAATCTGAGCAGGATACCGCTAGTTCTTCTCAACCTAGCTAGGAGAACATACGAATTTTGGATTTTGGATTTTGGATCTTAGATTGTTTTGCGGTTTAGAGCAACGTCTTTGGTGAACGTAACAAATCCAAAAAACGCTAGTTCCGACGCTGCACTATCGTCAATCTAAAATCACTAAACCTTGTACCCTTGCGGTCTGTTTCAATCCAAAATCTAAAATCTAAAATCTAAAATTGATTGACTGTAGGCAAAATGACAGAAGCAGTTACGCAACCAGCTTTGGTGATTCCCCAGCTAATTGTTGGATTGGGGAATCCAGAAGCTAAGTATGACCAAACACGCCATAATATCGGCTTTGCTGCTGTAGAAACTCTTTCCCGTTCTTGGCGCATTTCCTTAGCAGAAAATCGCAAGTTTCAGGGTGAGTATGGCGAGGGTATAGCCCCAGGTGGAGGTAAGATTCGCTTACTAAAGCCGTTAACTTATATGAATCGCTCAGGACAAGCAATCCAAGCGGTGACAAATTGGTATAAATTGCCGCCTGAGTCAGTGCTGATAATTTATGACGATATGGATTTGCCTTTGGGAAAAACTCGTCTGCGCTTATCTGGTTCAGCTGGCGGACATAACGGTATGAAAAGTGCGATCGCACATCTTAGTACCCAAAACTTTCCCCGTTTGCGAATCGGTATTGGTAAACCCAAAGGTGCAGCTGATAACGATGATTCCGGTGCTATCTCCCATGTACTGGGGCGATTTTCCTCCGTGGAGAATCAGCAGATGTCTCTTGTACTTCAGTTCGTGGTTGAGTGTCTTGAACTAAGCCTCAAGCAGGGAGTAGAAAAGGCGATGAATGTTTGTAATAGCCGCACCATTAATAATTCTGAGTCTTAGGGTTAGATGAATACTGCCCTATCAGCTTGCGAAAGGAAGCTAACCGATGTTTAAAGGCGCTTATTTTGGTTGATGGGTAGCGCTTTTAGCTTCTTCCATCCAACCAAGAGAAAGCCCTTAACCTTCTCTATGCTTAGGAAAAGCGACTCATCTATACCCTAATTGTTGGTGCGGCATAGTTTTCTTATAGGTTTTATTTAAAACGTCTGGTTCGTCTAGCTGCTACTGCCTTACGTTTGCGTTTTTCTATCGGTGTTTCAAAGTGCCGATGATATTTCACATCAGCTAATATCCCAGCTTTGGAAACCTGGCGTTTAAACCGACGCAAAGCTGAGTCTATTCCTTCGTTCTCTCCTAGAACCACCTGGGTCATTCTTGACTTTTCCTCATCATCAATAGTTTCCATTCTAATATTACCCTCAGCCTTAGTAAAACACCCTGAGTGAAAGTCATCGTTAAGAGGCTATTCGTCCATTTGACACTCGTTATGTGTGCTTCTTGATCGTGAAATCGACACTTAAGCAAAAGTTAATTTAAGCGCTCTAAGAGGATGTTTGAACAGTCCTCTTGTCGGTATCAAAAATTTTAGATCCCCCCTAACCCCCCTTAAAAAGGGGGGAACCAGAATTAAAGTCCCCCTTTTTAAGGGGGATTTAGGGGGATCTAAAAGTGATTAAAGTCACAGCGAAACACTTTTCAAACAACCTCTAATATAGTCTCAGCAACATTAGAGCCGATGATAAAATCATAATGTCAAATTTTACTGACTGTAATATGATCTGGTGATAAATGTAGTTTTGGATACTATAATAAACCTCAATTATTCGTAATAAAAAAATTCCCAACTTCTTTGATAAATTGGGAACCTATGAATTTTAACTTTCACTAATTAAATAGGATTGCTATAGTAAATATGAAAAAAGATGATTATGTTTGCAAATTTCAAAAGTTGATTCTACCCTCATTAAATAATTTATATCCGGCTGCCAATGAGGCGAAAGCAACAAATAAGTTCCATAAGCTAGTTGATCTGAAAATTACTCCACCACTCAAGAAAACTAGTACTATGCCAATACCTAACAAAATCCATCCCAACTGACTAGCTTCTCTGCGAAAAAACACCAATGTAAACACACCTGACATAATTGCTAATACGGAAACTGTAGCTGGTAATCGTCTCGAAAAAGGTATATAGTAACCGCTAACAAATATAATGTTTTGACCAAAAAAGTATAAACCTGTGAAAAGTAGAATTAAACCTATAACTTTGATTAACAATCTGCCCATAATATTTTTACATTTTTAATGGTTGAAGCCAATTTTAACCCGATTTATAGTGGAGTTTTTAAATTACTCCTAAATTTTACGTTAAGTTAATTAAATTTAAGTGAATATACTGGATGTAAATCCAGTCCGTCTGAAGATATCAGTACGAGTAACCTTAATTACATCAAGTAGTCCTTGCCAGGGTGTAATCAAGGTGCTTTAATAGCGATGTCTGACGACAAGAAGCACAGCTTCTACGCATTCTGCAAAACAATCTTACTTAACAGAATGCATACAAGACGCGCAGTGACTCGACATCGCTGCTGGTGTTGATAAAATTACAGACTCAAAACATAAAACTCAAAGATATGACAAGCTAGTACCATATCTTTGACACTAAATTCTCCCCAAAGCTGAATAGGAGCATACATGGAGCCAATTATTGCTATAGTTTTAGCCCTTATAGGTTATGCATTAGGTTCTGCAAAACTGATTAATCAAGGAAATGAAGCCCTAGTCGAACGCTTGGGGCGGTATCATCGGAAACTTAAGCCGGGGCTGAACTTTATCGTTCCCTTGGTAGATCAAGTTGTGATGGAAGATACTACACGAGAGCAAATTTTAGACATCAAACCTCAAAATGTGATCACCCAAGATAATATTTATGTGGAAGTGGACGCTGTTGTGTATTGGCGCATCAGAGATATTGAGAAAAGCTTTTATGCGATTGAGGATCTGCAAGGGGCACTAACACAGTTAACTACAACCACACTTCGGGAAATCATTGCCCAGAACACCCTAGAGCAAACCAATGTCTCCAGATCGGAGATGGACTCAGCTATCTTAGACCAGTTGAATAATATAACGATAGATTGGGGAGTTGAAATTCTCCGGTTAGATATTCAGAGAATTACTCTACCTGAGAGTGTGCGAAAGTCTAGAGAAGAGGAGCAAGCCGCCGTCATCAAAAAAAGGGCGTTGATTACTGAAGCAGAAGGGGAAAAGGAAGCTGCCATTAAAAAAGCAGAAGGAACTATGGCTTCAGTGCAAATTATTTCTCAAGCTCTCCGTGCCAATCCTGACAGCAGGGATATTTTGCGGTATCTTGTAGCTCAAGATTACGTAGATGCTAGCCAAAAACTTGGTGAGAGCAATAATGCCAAAATTGTCTTTGTAGACCCAGCTAACTCAAGTGAAATGTTTCAGGAGTTGATAGCCGAGTCAGTAACTCAAGAAGGTAACGGCAAAAAAACCGAAGAACGGTAATAGCTAACAATCACGCTGTGTAGCTTGTCTCAATAGGGCATCGGCTACTAGTGAAACATCACGCATTTCTTGAACATCGTGAACTCGGAGGATATCAGCGCCATTAAAAATAGCAGCACAACAAGCTGCTGCCGTTCCCCAAACTCGTGCTTTGGGATCTGGTTGATTTAAAATGCGACCAATGAAACTTTTACGGGATGCTCCTACTAAAATAGGGCAGTTGAGTTTTGTTAGCGATCGCAAACCACCAAAAATTTCTAAATTTTGCTCGTAGTTTTTCGCAAAACCAATACCAGGATCAATAATAATTTTATCCAGGTCAATGCCCGCAGTGGTTGCTGCCTCAATTTGCCGACCCAAAAAACTATAAATCTCACCGAGCAAATCTTGATAATCAGTCTGTTGTTGCATTGTCTGTGGTGTTCCCCGGATGTGCATTAAAATCATCGGCACACCTAACTCTGCAACTGTTGGCAACATTTCTGAATCAAAAGTGCCACCAGAAATATCATTAATAATATCCGCTCCAGCTTCTACAGATGCCCTAGCTACAGCAGCACGAGTAGTATCTACAGAAATCGGGACTGAAATTTCTGGTCTTATGACTTTTAACACCGATAAAACCCGGTCAAGTTCCTCCGCCAGAGTTATTGGCTTTGCCCCTGGTCGAGTCGATTGACCGCCTACATCAATTATGTCAGCACCAGCAGCCACCAGTGCTTGCGCCTGTACTAAAGCAGCAGAGGTAGTATTAAACTCACCCCCATCACTAAAGCTATCAGGCGTCACATTCAAAATACCCATCAAATAAGTCCGCTGTCCCCAATCGAAACAGCATCCTCTAATTATCAAGTTTCTTGGCATACAACAGGAGTCAGAATTCAGGAGTCAGAATTCAGGAGTCAGAATTCAGGAGTCAGAATTCAGAATACTCCACGCCTGAAGGGATGGAGTATCAACTCTTGAAAAATATTTTAATTTTCTTTCGCCCACAAAGAGCAATCTTTTTAAGCAATTAGGACTTACGCACTGTAAAACTTAATCATGGTATGCATATATGAAAATGGGTCGTTTCAGCCTTTTATTAATCGTTCTTCGATGGTCATTGTAGGGGTTTAGCATTGCTAAACCCCTACGACAGACGTGCTTTTTCAAAGAATTCATATTTGGTATTTTCTGTCAATGCGTAAGTCCTAGCAATATTCATTACCCAGTCGTACAAAATTCAATTCTGAATTCTGAATTCTGACTACTGAGTTCTGAATTCTTTTTATCTACATTAGGCATTCCCATGCTCTGCATGGGAACGAAAAGAAGGCACATTACACTGACTGAAAATTCACAATCCGAGCGAAACTCTCAGCTTCTAAACTTGCTCCTCCCACTAAAACGCCATCAATTTCTGGTTGAGCCATGATTTCATCAATATTATTCGGCTTGACTGAGCCACCATATTGAATTGATACATTTGGATTAGTCAACTGGCTACGAATTAAGCCAATGATCCGATTAGCTTCCCCTGCTTCACAAGTTTCACCAGTACCAATTGCCCAAATTGGTTCGTAGGCAATTACCAAATTACTCTGATCAATATCTACCAAGCCTTTGTCGAGTTGGAGAGCAATCAGTGATTCAGTTTCTCCCGCATCTCGTTGTTGTTTAGTTTCCCCAACACAGAGAATTGGAGTCAAACCAAACCTTTGAGCAGTTCGGAGGCGCAGATTAACGGTGGCGTCCGTTTCACCAAAGTATTGCCGTCGTTCGCTATGACCGACAATCACAAAGCGCACACCACTTTCTGTCAGCATTGGGCCAGAAATCTCACCCGTATAGGCTCCATATTCTTCCCAGTGGACATTTTGCGCCCCCAGTTGGATGAGGCTACCGTGCAAAGTCTTGGACAAAACGCTTAAATCAGTGAAAGGAGGGCACAATATCACTTCTCGCCCTTGGGGGGTTTCCTCTAAGTGGGGCAGAAATCCTCGGAGAAACTCTTGGGTTTCTGCCTGGGTTTTGTACATTTTCCAGTTGCCGGCAATAACGATTTTCCGCACAGGTAATTTAGTCAAGATCCTAACGCGTTATATTAGATGCATTTTTCAGTTTATGACTTTTTGTTAGTCATTAGTCATTAGTCTCTGGGAATTGGGAATTGGGCATGGGGCATTGGGCATTGGGTAAAAATTATTCTTATCTTGTTCTCTTTACTCTCTTTGTCTCATCTCGCCAAAGCCTTGCTAAAAATAACTAGGATGGTAGAGGGGGTGTATCCAAAATCTAAAATCCAAAATCCAAAATCCAAAATTAATATGACTTCCACCTTGCCTATGCCTGAACCTCATCAAAGCGATTCCGCTAACACTGACCCAAATTCTCTCAGTTGGGAAGAAGAACTAGATAGTGCCATTTTCAGTTTTGAGGACATTCAAACAGAACTGAATTATAAACAAGCACAAACGGCGCTACGAAACTTGGTAGCCAATCTCGACCTCACTCCCCAAGAAAAAACCGGGTTAGAGACGGAAATTGCTGAGTTGGAAACCATGCTGGGAAAGTTAGACCGGATGGTGGTGCAGATTGCGGCTTTTGGCATGGTGGGACGTGGGAAGTCTTCGCTACTCAATTCTTTGGTTGGGCAAACAGTATTTGAAACTGGGCCGCTGCACGGTGTCACCCGTGCTGCACAAAGAGTTAATTGGAGTATTAGCGAGGAAATGATTGGGGAAACTGAACGTGCTTTGCGAGTCACTCTCCCTGGTGTAGGTCAATCGCAGGTGGAATTAATTGATACTCCTGGGTTGGATGAAGTAGATGGTGCAACCCGTGCCGCTTTAGCTGAACAGATTGCCAAACAAGCGGATTTGATTCTGTTTGTGATTTCTGGCGACATGACGAAGCTAGAATACACCGCCCTTTCTCAATTGCGGGAAGCAGGTAAACCGATCATTTTGGTGTTTAACAAAGTAGACCAATATCCAGAAGCAGACCGGATGGCAATTTATCACAAAATCCGGGATGAAAGGGTGCGGGAATTACTTACACCTTTAGAAATTGTCATGGCTGCGGCATCGCCATTGGTAAAGACGGCGATTCGTCGCCCTGATGGTACGAGGAGCATCCAGTTGCGTACAGGGAATGCCCAAATCGATGAACTGAAACTGAAAATTTTGGAAATTCTGCATCGTGAGGGTAAAGCCTTGGTTGCTCTTAATACCATGCTTTATGCAGATGTTGTCAATGAGCAATTGGTTGAGCGAAAACTGATGATTCGGGAGCAGAATGCCAATCAGTTGATTTGGAAGGCTGTAATGACTAAAGCATTAGCGATCGCACTTAATCCCGTAACTGTGGTAGATATTCTGAGTAGTGTGGTTATTGATATTGCTCTAATTTTGGGTTTATCTAAGCTCTATGGCTTCTCCATGACCGAAGCCGGCGCTGTACAATTGCTACAAAAAATTGCCCTGAGTATGGGCGGCATCGGTGCTAGTGAATTATTAGCAAATTTGGGCTTGAGTGGATTAAAAACTTTACTTGGAATCTCTGCAACAGCTACGGGTGGTATTGCGCTAGGCCCTTATCTATCGGTAGCAATCACCCAAGGGGGAGTTGCTGGTGTTTCTTCTTACGGAATTGGACAAGTTACCAAAGTTTATTTAGCCAATGGTGCAACTTGGGGGCCTGATGGGCCGAAAGCAGTGATTAATCGGATTTTGACAAATCTGGATGAGACTTCAATTCTCAACCGCATTAAAGATGAATTGCTCCACAAAGTAAAACTCAAAAAGTAATACCTATCCAATCTTTTCAGATAGCCTAAAAAGCCTACCTTTGGCTACGGGCGGGCAATACACCCACCCTAATTATGCAATTTACAGCTATTTTCAGGTAAATAGACCACGCGGTAGGGAACAATGCTCATTGGTGTCAACTTAACGCAAAAACTATGTCCCGCAAGGAACTGAAGTTCCAAGAATCATAGCGAAAGTCATCTTCAGATGACTAGATATCCCCAAAAATATTCAGTCTACTTCAGTAGACTTTGAGCTATGAGCCAGAGAATTCATTCTTTGGCGGGTTATGAAGCCCGCAGTAAAGCTATTTCTAGCTTAAGTTGACACCAATGAGCAATGCTGTGC
>NZ_JAWJTF010000124.1:0-26709 GCF_048836525.1 Nostoc sp. CALU 546 | reverse complement strand
CTTTTAGAAAGCCTTTATCATAACATATATAGCGTCCCCATCTTCGTTTACAAAAACTTGCTTTTACCTCCCACTGAGCGACAAATACAAGTGCTGCGTTTACTGGCTCAGGGTTTGATTTTTGAACAGATTGCCAAAGAAATGTTTCTCTCTGTTAGTACAGTCAAAAATTATGCCAGCGATTTGTACAGTAAATGGCACGTCAAGAACCGTTATGAGGCTATAAAAAGAGGGGCGATGCTTGGTTATATCGACTATAACTTGATTGTGAATGAATGATGTATTGGTGAGGAGAGCGAAAGGATTTAGTCGGGGAGTGGTGGTAGTTAACTTTTCTCTAATTAATAAATTCCAGAGAAATTCGCATAGCGGGTATGATGTCAAAGCTAGTATTCAGCAGGCGTTATCCCAATTTGAACAAAGAATGAGACAGATACATACACTCAGACCCTGATTATATCTGGCTTTTTCAATTTTGTACTCTTGCTCCCGAACCCGTATGGTATTTTGAATTGGTATTCACCGCCACTATTGAACAAGCTCGAAAGTTCCACGCAGCCGTCTAAGACATCTCAAAACTGGGAGGGAGTTATAGTTACATGGCGAAGGTAGCACTGCTAATAGGAGTCAGTGAGTATGGACTTGGCTTGAATCCATTACCAGTTTCAGTCAAAGACGTACAAGCGATCGCTAAAGTTTTGCAGCATCCAGAAATGGGTGGATTTGCAGCAGCAGATATCCAAAAGCTGGAGAATCCCGATCCGCAAAAAATGCAGGAAGCCATTGAGGGATTGTTTAGTGATCGCCGAAAAGAAGACCTCATATTGCTTTACTTTTCTGGTCACGGTATTAAAGATGAAACGGGTAAACTTTACTTAGCAACTAGTCTCACTCGCAAAAATCCCCAGGGGCGGCTTGTCAAAGCGACAGCAGTTCCGGCTAATTTTATACATAATGTTATGAGCGATAGCCGCAGTAAGAGACAAGTCGTAATTCTCGACTGTTGTTTTAGTGGCGCATTTGCAGAGGGTTTATCAGCTAAGGATGACGGCTCTGTAGATATTTATACTCAACTGGGAGGTGAAGGGCGAGTTGTTCTCACCTCTTCTACTTCTACACAATATTCTTTCCAACAAGAGGGAGACAGTCTCTCAATTTATACTCGTTATGTCGTCGAAGGTATTGAAACAGGAGCAGCAGATCAAGATAATGATGGTGTGATTTCCATAGATGAGTTGCATGAGTATGCCAAAAAGAAAGTTAAAGAAGCAGCCCCCGCCATGCAACCAGAAATCTATGCCGTTAAGGAAGGCTTCAAAATTCGGCTAGCTAAAGCACCCATCGGCGATCCCAAGTTGAGATATCGGCAAGAAGTTGAGCGTTTTGCCAGTCGTGGTGTAATTTCTGCTATTGGACGCAATACCTTAGATTTGAAAAGGCAGAGTTTAAGATTGTCATCTGAAGAAGCGACAATTATTGAAGCTGAAGTTCTCGAACCTTATCAAGAATACCAAAAAAGATTGCAGCGATACGAGCAGGTATTATTTGAGGAAATTAATAAGCAATATCCTTTAAATCAAGATACTCAAAAAGAGTTGAAAGCTTTTCAAGAAGCTTTGGGACTCAAAGATAGAGATGTCGAGCCGATTTTTGCGCGTGTTGTGCCTCTAGTAAAATCCTCTTCATTAATTAACGAAGCGAGCGCAGATAGTAAGTCCACAACTCCTCTAAAACCTGAAATTACACCTCCAGAAAATTATTCTTCTAACACAGCTAAAAAATTGCGTTCTATGGCTGTTGTACTTTTTGCCACCATTTTAGGATTGACAGGTATAATTTATGGAATTTATGCTTTAACTCCCTATTTCTACACAAAGCTCAACGAAGATATACCAAAAACATCCTCTAGTTCATCTGAGCCATCCACTCCTAAAGCCGTCACAGCCACAAAACCCCCAAATGAAGATACTCCGAGCAGAGTTCTTCCAGGGAATAATGTCAACGAACCAAGGAATCAGCCTACTTCAACTGCTCTCCCAACGGAAGCTGAAGCTACTCTGCGGGCATACAGACAACGCCAAGATCAAATCCGAGCCGAATCTGAGGCGGCTCTACGGGAAATAAGACAACGCCAAGCTGCTGCTGAAGCTGCCGCAGAAAAACAACGCCAAGCTGCTGCTGAAGCTGCCGCAGAAAGAAAACGCCAAGCTGCTGCTGAAGCTGCCGCAGAAAGAAAACGCCAAGCTGATGCTGAAGCTGCCGCAGAAAGAAAACGCCAATTTGACGCAGCAAGACTCTTGTGTATTGAAAATAAACAAAGATATAAAGCGTTATTTGAACAGGGAGCAGTAAGCGAAGGTAATGTGAAAAAGGTTTTGAATGACAATAACTGTAGTGATTACGGTATAACTTGGCCATGATTTAGAGACGGTAGCTCTTGGCGGTGATCAATTGGTACAACATCTGTGGGATTGTTGTCAGTAGTTATGAGCGATCGCCTTTTCGGTTTCTGCTTTCCTTGGCTTTAGTAGTTTCTTAGTTTCTTTCGACTCCATTGATCAACCTGTTTAACTAGGGACGCTCTTCATCTTGCTTGACGACGGCTTTTGCTGTGATTTTTTTGTACGGATCTGGTGATATCGCTATTTTAGAAGAAAACTAGGGCATGATATTTCAATAGCTGCTTTGTGTTTAAATACATAAGATGTTATTAGAAAACCTTGCATTATCTGAACTACCCTCAGTTTATTTATTAGAAAAAAGTCATCTACCTAATTGTGCAGCTATCTATTTCGTTTCTAATAGTAAAGGTCAGGTTCTATATATTGGCAGAACAATCAACTTGTTTGAGCGTTGGAGAGAACACCATAGATTTAACCAGCTAAAGAGGTTTAATCGCAAAGACCTTATCAGTATTAGTTGGCTGACTTGTGCTAATGATATAACCACACTCTCACATCTCGAAAATCAGTTGATAGAGTTATACAAGCCGCCGCTAAATTGGACGAAAGTGGTGTCGCCAATAAGAAAAATAACTCCATCAGAGATAGCACTACAGCAGAGTCTTCAACAACTCGCAAAGTTAAATACTATGATATTTGGGTTTGACCCAATAGCTGACGAAGAACCACCAACAATTTACTTGGTGTACCCCGTATATGGCAAGCGTGGTCTATCAGGTAGCATACGAAGTATATTAAAAACTATCAGCAAAAAAGCCAGCACTTTGAAGTGGAAAGAGTATCACACAGAACCTAAAATTTCAGGTAAATTCGGTTATTGGTCAACTCAATATAACAATATAAGAATAGACCTATCTCCATTTGATGGTCTAGTCCACTTTATGAATAATTCTATTGCTAGAACTATTGCTGATGTAGAATTTATGGCTTTTAGCTCTGAACAGCTAGAAATATTTTTAGAAAATACATCAGATGAACTGAAGAATAATCTTTCATATTTAGATGCTCTAGAAGATGACCCTATTCCTATAAAACTGGTTGATAAATCTCAGCTAGAACAGGGGAAAGCTAAAAATGTCATTGAAGTAGAAGCATGGGAGGAATTAGAGCCAATGCCTGAAGGTGAAGCGAGAATAATGACTCGTCAGTTCTTGTATGTAGATGGTGTAGAAGTAGAAGTCTGTAGTAACACAAATGGAAAATATTTTGTCAGGCACAATGTTTACTGGTGGATAATGCACGGACGAAAAAACCCCGACCTACAATATCAGCGTGTAATAGAAAACTTAAAGGATGCTGTAGATAGACTACCTACTATAAGATGGGCTGGTTATAAATTTAGATTTGAAACTATTATATTTAGTGAGGACGATGTAGAAGTTGAGAGTGTACTGCTGCCACTGGCTATGTTTGAATATCTATTCAAGGACTTAAAGTCAAATTGTACAGGCAAGCTCCGTGAAGAACTTGAAACTGGGGAGTACCAGTCCAAGCCAGATGATAACCCAAATATAAAACTATGTGCATGGTTACAGCGCAATTCATTAGGCTCACTATTGCAAACCAAAGATAGTTAAATCAATATTTGGGGTGATTGCTACCCAAACCCAAAAATTGGCAACACATCTCAAAATAAAGACAATTGCCCCGGCGATACATTCCCCCTGCGGCGCGTATGAAAACTGAGGTGACAAGCTGTGCATAACGCACATAAGTTCTCCCGACGATTATCCTCTGGTAGAAAATTTCTGTGATGCACTGTCAGCGTTAACGCCATTCTAAGGGAACGCTCAAGTTTGGAGGTATCATCATCAGGGCGAATACATTGCAACCCACATTTAGAACAGCGCCAATTCACAGATTGTTTGATATCGAGAGCGATATCTGACCAATTTAGAGGATAACGTTCGGAGGGTTTTCTTGGCATTTCCTGATTTTCAAAATGCGTAAAGATTTAATTACCATTTCTTGAATAAGAGTAATCTACTATAATTAGTCAATTGATTAATTTTTATCACTCCGCATTATTCAACATACCCGTCAACAATTCCGACATCTCCCACAGGTCTTTATTCCGGTTGTCGTCATAAATCATCAGCGTTCGCGGGTCAGCATGACGGCTCAATTTCTGCACCTTTCTAATATTTCCATCTGTCGCATCGAGCGCCGCCGTAATTGCCGAATGCCTAACCCTGTGCGGTGACATAGATGACAGACATAGTGACTGTTTTGAATCGTTCTAAGATATGCGTGCGAGTCGTCCACCTCTGGGATCACTTCAGAATTAAATATTAGGTATACTATAAAGCTAATCGTGAGTTGTGCCATCTGGCATGATCGCACCAGTGAGCTTTGCATTTTCCAAAATAGCTCCACTTAGGTTTGCGTCTTTTAGATTGGCTTTTTCTAGCTTGGCATAACTCAAATTTGACCCACGCAAGTCTGCTCCAGTTAGGTTTGCTCCTATCAGGTTCAATCCAGAGAGAGATGCCCCACAGAGATTTGCTTTACTCAAGTTTGCTCCACTGAAGTTAGCGTTAATACTTAGACCAACCAAATTTACCCCACTAAGGTTAGCACCGCTAAAATTTGAAGCATTAAATTTTGCGTTTTTCAAGTTTGCATGGCACAATTCTGCGGCTGTTAAGTTAGTGCAATTTAAGTCTGCTTGCATCAGGTTGGCTGTATTGAGTTTGGCAGCAGTTAAGTTAGCGTAAGACAGCTTTATCTCACTTAATTCTGCTCCACTCATATCCGCTTGAATTAGTTTTGTGTTGCAAAGATTTGCCCTAGTTAAATTTGCACCACTTAAGTTAGCTTCACTTAAATCTGCACCTTCTAGGCTTGCTGAGTTGATGTTTGCCCCTTTTAAGTTTGCTCCAGTTAGATTAACTTCTTTTAAGTCAGCGCCAGCTAAATTAGCATTTTTTAGTGATGAACCCGGAGCTATAAAATAGGCATTTTCTTCAGGAATAAAATCTGTAGGAAAGACAGTCTTTTGATTGTAAATTGCTTGTTTTAGATTAGCTCCAGTTAGGTTTGCTCCTTCCAAATTTGCTTCCAAAAGATTAGTATTACTCAAATTAGCATTACTCAAGTCAGCTCCATTCAGCTTTGCTTTTCTCAAGTTAGCCCCAGTTAAGTTTGCTCCGCTTAAGTTAGCTCCGCTAAGGGTGATATCATAAATATAAGCTCCAGTGAGATTAGCTTTTCTGAGTGTTGCTTTTTCTAGGTTTACAGAGTACAGTTTTATTTTCTGAAGGTATGCACCATCTAAGTTGGCTTCACTCAACTTTGTACTAGATAAATTTGCCTCACTAAGATTTGATTCAGTCAGATTTGCTTTACTAAAATTCAATCTGCCAAAACCTTGCTTATTAAAATTTATTTTGCTCAGGTTTCTCCCAGTAAAATCACGTTCTTGAGCATCATACAACCTGAAAAATTCTTCAGCATCAATAGGTATTTCCTGGACTGACTCCTCGGCTGCATAAATTCTATTGGCTAGCCACATCATTCTCTCAATCTTGAAGTCTTGCTCATTAAAAGCTATGCCATTTTGAGCCTGTTCTTCAGCTATATTAATTAGATTATCTTGCTCTGTTTCCGCAAGGCTTGCATTTTCGATAATAGTAGCTGTCTCTGTCAATACTGGTGTTTCTTTTTGCTGCTCAACCCTTTCAAAAAACTTTTTTACTATTTCGTCATCATCAATATTTACTTTCTCAGTCGTTGCTCCCGTAACATCATTATTATTTAAATTATCCAAACTGTTACTCAAACTAGATGAATGATTGAAGTGCTGTTGCAATTCAGCAACTTGTGCAGTTAACTGCAAGATCGCCTCTTCCATACATTGAATCTGCTGTAACTCAGGTCTGTCTTGGAACTCCTGTTTCAAGGCATCAAAATAGTTTTTTAGCCAGACAATATTTTTCCTTCGCAGATTTTGCTCCGCTTCCAACTGTTCTATCCGTGCAGCTAAAGATGCTAAATCCATTTCTGAGCTAGAGATATTCATCAAATTTATCGTCAACAGTTGTGTAATCGATACTACTGAGTTAGCACTCAGTAGTTTTTGTGCAACCCTACATATAAATATTGCCCGGAATCAAGCCCAAAGTAGCAGTCAATGCTCACTACCGCAAAACTTTGACCCCACTGGAATACAAGCTGCTATTGCTTATGACTATCGACATTCCGGTGAATTTCCTTTTGATATCAATTGTGATATCAAAGCCCCACAAAGAGCGATCGGGACTCTCCTGATTTCGCTTAGGGCAAAACCGCAATTTCCAGATTCATACAGCATTATTACTTAGTCAAATCGTCAGCGCTTACACTGTCATCTAATTTAATTTCTCTTCATCGCCCTCCTTAATTGTCAATTAGCTGACAATAACTCGCCCATCCCCCACTCCCCCCTTGTTGGGAGATAGTGCGACAATAGAGGTTTTCGCACCACTGGAAGCAAAAAACACACCTCTTCAACTAAGATGTTGAAATAGCATTAAACTGACTCTGCCCCTGTGCTGCTGACTAACCAATGACACCGATCCACCCGGAAAATCTTAGTGTTCTAGAAAACTCCTTGGCGTTAGCGATCGGAGAAGATTTTTCTCTAGAGAATGACCCCGATGTGATTCAGCAGTTAATTGGGGATAAACGCAGTGAGAACACCAAGCGCGAATACCAGAAAGACTTGAAAGATTTTTTCTTGTTCGTTGCCAAGAAAGAACCCAGCCGGGATTTGGTTCTAGAGTTTCTTCACCTGGAACAACGTCATGCTGTCGCGGTGGTTCTCAAGTACAAGGCACACCTCATTAAGAAAAAACTGGCTGAAGCTACGGTGAATCGTCGCCTTAGTGCTATCAAGTCAATGGTTGAGATGGGGCGACGGCTGGGAGTGTGCAATTTCTCCCTGGATGATGTCAAAGGCGAAAGGGTCGAAACTTACCGGGATACAATGGGCATTCCAGCCGAGGACTATGCTTTAGTTATAGCGTTGGTTGACCGCAGTACCCTTAAGGGCAAGCGCGATTATGCCATTATGCGGTTACTTTGGGATAATGGCTTGCGTCGAAATGAGATAGTCAACTTAAATGTGAGTGATTTTAACGCCAAGGAAAAAACTCTTGCAATCCTGGGTAAAGGCAAGGGTAGCCAGAAAGAGATTCTTGACCTATCGGACAGAACCACCGACGCAATTGCCAGTTGGATAAAAGCAGGTAAGAAGAAACGGGGCAATGAACCGCTTTTCACGGTGCTGGCATACCACAAGAATGGAGCAAGATTAACCGGGGAGGCAATCAGGCGACTGGTGGATGGGCTATGTAAACAAGCCGGAATTACTAAGAAGATGTCACCGCATCGTGTCCGCCACAGTGCGATTACCACAGTATTGGATCTGAATAATGGCAACTACCGCGCTACCCAGCGTTTCAGCAGACACGCCCAAGTGCAGACGGTTTTGAAGTACGACGATAACCGTCAGCGTTTGCAAAAGCAGATGAGTGACTCAATATCAGAACTTATCTAGAAAAGACCTAAAGATGAGGTTGAAAGTATGGTGTTAACTTCAGATTAATTACCTTTTCTTGCCCTTAGATTTCTTGCCTAAATTCTGTGATTCAAATCCTTTTGTGTTGGTCTTCGGTTTTTCTTTAGAGGATTTGGAGCTAGACACAGTTTCCTGTGCTTCTCTTTCTGAGCCGGTGAACAGACTGCCTAATTGCTGAAGAAAAGAGTTGTTTGGTTCTTCTCTTAGGATTTGCTGGTTATAAGCTTTTTGAAAGGCTGCTATCCCTTCTTCGCTCGTCATGTCAAACCCGGCTTGCATCCCACTCGTAATAAAACTTTTTGCCATACCCCCTTTCGCTGGATCAAACATCCAGTCTGTGAACTTGCCTTCGATTTTGGCAAGGTAGGTTGCGATTGCCCCGGCACTACGAAAGTTATACTCCCGCTTCAAGAAGTTCCAAAAGGCGACCAGTTCTGAAATGGCATCCTCTGCTTCCTCTCTGTGCATCAGCGTGAGCTTGCGCGGAAGAATATGTTCCATAACGATTTGTGTGTCTGCCTTAGTCATCTTGGGCAGGGTGAATCCTTCGTAGATGTAGGACATTTCTGTGAAAGTGGCAATCCATCCACCGAACTCAGGGTGTTCTTGGGCATAAGCTTCTCCTTCAGAAGACTTGGCGAACTGCTCGACTACACCATCTATGTAGTCGGCAAGAAGGGGTTCAGCTTCGTCGTAGTCGAGATTATTGAGTTGATTGATGTCAAATGGCATGGTTTTGCTCCTTGAGGTTGAGCAGACATACGCTCAATTTAGCAACAAAGGGACAAGGCTGATACATACTGTTTGCATGGATTTATCTCTTAAACGGAATGCTAGGATACCGTTGTGCTACATAGATGTTTTAATACACTTAGTACCTGTTGTCATGGGAGCATCTCGTTCAATTTTCTTTAAACTAAGTCCTATATGAATCATGAAGAAGACAATTCCCCTTGGGGGCAAAAGGGAGCTACTCTGAGCGATAAAACAGCCCAAAAAGAATTTAACCTTGATCTAGCAGAAATTCTTGAGGCTATCAAATCAGGAAAATTGCAATATCGGCACAATACTTTATATGGAAATCCCTGCTTTAAACTCTTAAGGAATGAGGTAGAAGATTTTGTCATTGAAAAATATGGGTCGGATTATTTAAAAACTCAAAAGTGCAAAGCTGAATTATCAAAAATCAATACAGAAATCCGAAGTTTGAACCGAAAAATCTCGGAATTAGAAAAAAGAAAAGAAGAACTTTTAGCAATCATTAATTCTTGACTATGGTTGATTTAACTGAGGTTTTGCTTCAGCTAATAAAAGAAGGTTTTTTTAATTCTACAAATGAATTTAAGAGTTGGTTTTTTCATCAGATTTATACTGAGAACGATGTTTTGCAATCAAGATTCTAATTTCGTTCCTAACTTCACGCCACAACATGAAATTGGCATGGATTGGCTCTTGAAAGTCATCGCCGATAAGATAAGGATTGCCTTGACTATCAAATGCTATTTTCAAGTCATCAGTTTTTATAAATGGTTCAAGTTCCTTCGTAAGATTGGCAAATGTGCTAAAAACTTGCGCGACATCAACAGCTTTAGACATAGTATTCAATAGATTTATACTCAATCACACCAAGGAAAAATTTCATCTTTGTAAATGCACAAATAATTTAAATACTTTTTTGAAAGAAACATTCAGAGGAATCAAAGTTTTTCATGGGAATTGTTCAGAATGCTGACAGTCTCACAACCAAGATTCAACGGACAATGCCTTTACTTGCTGAATCCTCTGAAAGTCGCTGTCGGCTGACACAACAGTAAGACCGTGGTGTTGTAGAGCTACAGCAGCAATCCAAAGGTCATTTTCATCAAAACCCAAGTCTGTCACCTGAGTTTTTCTACGCTTGCTTTTCTCTTTAGGGCCAAATTGTTTCATCAAGGCTGCTTTGAGTTGACCGTAAATATTAGCCGTGTCCTCTTTCACACTGTAGATGCGGATATCTTCAAGAAATTCTGTCAAACGAGCCAGATTAGTTTCCCTCTGAGCAGAATTTTCCATCATGTATGTAAGTTCTCCCTGCACAATTACACAGGTGGCAATGTTTAATTCTCCAACCTCAGCTATTCGACGAATGACGTTTGGTTCGCCAAGAATGATAGCACTACAGTGATTAGTATCTAATAAGTACATTACTCAAAAGGATTTAAATCATAATCGAACTTGGCTTTACCACGAGTTGCGTAAACAGACTGAAGACACTCATCGAAGTCATCACCTGCCCAAGTGCCTGCGTGTCTGAGGATAGAACGACCGGAAGCCGGACGGTAGGGGAGTTGAGAATTTTCTGTCAGGCTTTCTTCTGGTTGATGTATGGTATCGGAACTTGCTGTTTCTGAATTAATGTGCGGAGGATGCGTATCTTTTTTTACTGCTGTTTGCTTAGTCTTCAAAAAACGTAGAAAATCAAGAGTTTCTTCTAGGAGTGACTCTGGAGAGGATTCGATTTCTTGGAGTAAGATTTTTTTGATAGTCATATAATCAATCCTCGGTTAGTATGGTTTCCATTTGCATCAACAACTTTTCTAATCTTTTCTGTTTTTTTGGGTCATCCCAGGCTTTGGCTTTTTGAAAACGATGGGTGATCTCTTGCATCTTCTGCTTTAGCGATTGGGGTTCTTCCTTGGGAGGAAGAGCAGCTTTGAGCCGGTCCCTGATTTGAGCAAGAGATAAATTTTGAGTTATCGCTGACTCCAGTAATGCTTTTCTCTTGCCCTCATTCTTTAACCGAGCAATTGCTTGCGCTTTAGTATAAGCAATTTTGCCCATTCGCAGAGCTTCAAGAATTTCACTTGGTAAATTGAGTAAGGTTATCCTTGTCGTTACGAAAGACTCCCAGGAAATAGAGCCTAGCTCGGAAAATACAGCTTGAATTTTCTGGGCTTCAGAACTAATCAAAACGTTTTGATTAGTATTGCCAACCACTTCATTCCGCATCCGGTAAAGAAGAGAAGTAACCTCTGCCACATCAATTTGAAGTTTGAGACTTAATAGCTGAAGAATTCCTTCTGTTTCCTCTACAGGATTCAAATCCTCACGTTGTAGGTTCTCAACAAGTGCAAGCTGAACTGCCTCAGCATCAGTTAGTTCTCTTACAGTTACAGGAACTAAAGGCAAACCAGCTTCTTTTGCAGCCCGATAACGTCGCTCTCCTGCGACTAATTCATACTGACCAATTTTTTCTAAAGGACGAACTAATAACGGTTCTAAAATTCCATGTGTGCAAATTGACTCCTTCAATTGTTGAAGCTTTTGAGGATCAAAATAGCGGCGAGGTTGGTTTGATGGAAGAGTAATTGAATCGATAGATATTTCATGAACATTGGACAAGTCAGCATCAAATTTCCAATCATCTTTCAAGCTATTACGCCTTGCCATAAATCAAAGCCTCTTCAAAAAGCTGCTCATAATCTCTTGCAGCAAGAGATGCCGCATCACCAGACATATTAAAAACGGTAGCAGATTGTCCTGGTGCATCAGCAATAACCTGTCGCTGATAAATCACTTGCTTCAGCAAAGTCAGCCCTTCGGTTTGGGATAAGACCTCTTGGGCTTCCCTCAATAATACAGTTCCCTTGGAAGCCCGACTTAAAAACATCGCAGCTTTTGGAGGGCCTTTGCGGATTTTCTGAGCTTGGTTGACCAGACGGACAATATCTTTAGTTGCTAGTAGATCGAGATTTGATGGCTGCACAGGTACTAAGGCCAAATCAACACTCAGCAATACGGCTTTAGCAGTTTCACCAAGCACGGCTGGAGAATCTACTATAACTGCTTCATACTGTCCTGAATACAGCGCAATTTGGTCAAAGAGATCATCAGGATCATTGATAACTAAAGATGGTAAGTTAAGTTTTGTTAGCCACTGACTGGAACTTGTTTGTCCATCTGAGTCAATAACCATCACACTATGCTTTCTCTGCGCTAACCAGTGAGCAAGATGAACTGCTGTTGTCGATTTTCCACACCCACCTTTTCTATTTAAAATACCAATTAACATTGATTCTGCCTAATATTTTTAAGCTTTGCTTTGAGCTTACTGCCATTAATTATGCTGCTCATCGCTGCTATTTTCGCTAGTTCTTTGCTAAAAATTCTTGAACAGTCAGAATCTCAATGCCTCTCCAGGGGTTTAGCACTAGCAGATCATCATCTCCAGTCACAATACATTCTGCTTTTCCACTGACTGCTAATTCTAGATATTTGTTATCTTTTGGATCTCGACATTCATTAATCTGTTCAGTCACCTTGATGAACTGTACAGTTTCGGACAAATCCACCAGGAAATCGTTTCGTTCTTCTGGCGTGGTGTACCGATTAAATTTGGGTCGAGCGAATACCTGTTCTAGCTCTAGCCAAATGGACTCGGACACCAACAATTCACCTAAATCTTGAGCTTTTGTGAGTGCGCGATCTGGTTTGCTCCCTGGTAACAACACCGCGCTAATGATGACATTAACATCACACACAAACCGTCTTTCATTCGTCGTCATTCAAGATTGACTCCAAAATCTCCGGCGTTAAACCCCTTTCTGCGGCTCGTCTGCCAATTTCATCCATTGTCTGCCTGAGCTTGGCAATGGCTTCGTGCCTGCAAGTCATTGAAGACTTTAGTAACACTGCGATCCGGGCTTCAATTTGTGAGCGTTCTTCTTCCGTGGCATTGCGGTATGCCTCTGCTACTTCAGACGGCACTTTGATGGTAATTTCTTCTTTAGTAATCATGGTCTGTTCGCTTCCATAATTTCTCATCTTTAATCATGTTACTTCCTCGGCTCTGAGTTACTCCATCAGGTTGTAGCTGAACAGTCATCTTACAGGTAAGGGATTATAGCTCAAAGCATTAGCCTCCTACCACAGAGTATTTATAATTCCCTGTGGTAGGCGAAAAGCAATTATTGACCCTCAGACTGCAAGTATCTTCAGGCAAAATCCTACTTTCGCTTCAAAAAAGCTCAAACTTATATATAGCAAGGCTTTTCAGACCATCTTGCTGCTTTGAGAGGGTCGAGGGGAACATTACTGTTCCACCCCTCCCGTCCGAAACCGTGCTTGCCAGTTTCCCAGCACACGGCTACTCAATGTGTTTCCATTTGTCAATATGGGACTTCAAGCTGCCATCATTGGCAGTTTTATCATCGTGGCAATGACGATGTAATAATTGGAGATTTTGCCATTCCTTCTTACCTCCACAACTCAGGGGTTTAATATGGTCAATTTCCAATAAATCGCCTTCTTGAAAATGTAAACTACACCAAACACATTTACCATTTTGTAATTTAAGAAGCTTCGCTTTAGTGCTAGGCATCTCAGGGTGTTTGCTTAGTCTTAAACTCCAATAAATTAAGTCACCATCAAAAGGACTTTTATCACCACGAACCTTGACATAATCGTTCACACTAGAGTGAAATTCGATATGTGTTAGTAATCGTAAAGGATTACTTTCTGACCTGGTGGTGAATACCCAATTGTTCTCACCTATGGTGTGCCAGTATTTTTGATGACCTAAATTAATGCTCCCAGTTTGTCTTTTAGCCCATCTTCTAAGCCGAAGATAGGTTATTCTATCTAACCGGGCAAAATCCCCAGTAGTCCCGGCATCTGAGACTCTAAAATATGAAGCCCATCCCCTGATAACAGGGTTAAGGTCTTTAATTAGTTCCGCTTGGGAACGAGACCTGTGTTTTGTGATGATGCTTTTCATATCTTGTTTATGAGTTTCAATTGCCTTCTTTGAAGGGGTAATGAGGGTGATGAAACCAAGACGAGTACCTTGACTATTTTTATTGTCTCGGTATTTCCCCACTTTTATTTGCTGAATATGATGCCCCAGAAAATCAAATCCTGGTTGACCATCTTCACTTAAGTTTGGATATAGTGTATGTGCTATCCGGGTCTTTTCTGGTTTCAATTCTAAGCCAATACCTTTGAGCCAATCTTTAATTATTTCCTCACATCTCTTGATGACCGCTAAGGATTCATTTAAGACTACAAAATCGTCCGCATACCTAATACAGGTGACTTGAGATATTTTGCAGCCAAATTTGCTTTTAGCCCCTCGAATTTTCCCGGCTGAATTAACAGGGAATTCTTGGTTTATCAGGCTTTCTAATCCATGTAAGGCGATGGATGATAATAATGGCGAAAGTACACCGCCTTGTGGTGTTCCAGCCGTTGTGGCTATAAAGATTCCTGAATCTATCACCCCCGATTTTAGCCAAGCTTTGATTTGTTGCCTGACTGAACCGTTCATGTTTAATTTCAGAAGTAATGTTTCCTGATTTATGCGGTCAAAACACTGCGATATATCTGCATCTAAGACATATTTAGCTTTCGATACAATGCAGTTTTTGATGTGTTTGATAGCATCATGGCATGACCTTCCGGGTCGAAAACCGTAAGCTGATGGCTCAAAACGAGCTTCCCATTCTGGTTCAAGGGTAGCTTTTACTACCGCTTGCAGGGCACGGTCAAAAATAGTGGGTATCGAAAGCGGTCTCAATTCGGTTTTCCCTGGTTTTGGTATCCATATCCTACGTGTAGGTTTGGATTTACCGTTAATGAATAGACCCTTTGCCAAGTCAAAACGCGCTGCTGGGGATAATGATTTAATACCAAAATGAATACCCTGAAAGCGTTGAAATATCCAACGTAAAGTGGGGCGGTCAGTTGCTTTACCTAACTGATTTTTAATCATTGATTTCGATTCAGACAAAGCGGCTCTTACTTGACGTTGCGCCAATGTATAGACCAGCAAACATAAACCCATAATCATTCCTAAAGACTCTATTCTTTCAGGGCTTTTGAGGAAAATGCTATCGGCAAAAAATAATGGGTCTTTAAGAAAAGCAAATCCCCTCTCACAGCACTGCTGGGCTTTATATTCACTCAGCATTGAATTGTCACCTAGCTGCTTTGACTCTAAAATATTTGTGGCAATAATAAAACGCCCTGCACTCAGAATTTCTGTATTAATTTTACTTTCATTCTGAGATACTGTAGCTGAAATTTGGTAAGATATTTCTGCTTGATTATCTTTTTTGTGAGAGATAATTTCCGTAACTTTCCTCTCCGCAATTTGGTGATATTTAAATTGTTTTGATAGTTTTGATAATGCTTTTATTGCATCAGCTTCACAAGCAAATTTATCTCGGGAAAACTTTTTTAACTCCTGAACAGCTTTGAACTCTGCCTTGATAATTTTTTGTGAGAGTTTACGCAGGTCTGATTCTCTTCTATCTTGACTCTGCACTACTAACCATCTTTGTTCTATTCCGGCATAATTTACTGTTTTTGTCGCAAATTTGTATCCTGGCAAGCTACTATCAATAAATTCCGATTCTGGTAGTGTTGATATTAATGTTTGTGCTGATTTTATACTTAATGGCACTCGACATAGCCAGCGTAATTCTGACATCAATTTTAGATTTGATTCTGTATATAAGGCGCAGTCTGCAACTATGAGACTATTTACTTCTATTTGTTTCTGGTACTCAACTGCTATTTTACCAAAACATGATGAGTCGGCTTGGTTTCCTGATGCTAATTTTAAAAATATTGGTATGTCTCCATCCCCTGAACATATTAGTTCTATGATGAATTGTTTTAAATCTGGTCTGTGGTCGCGGGAATAACCGTAGGTGATGGTAATTTCTTTTGGTGATTTTACTGCTAATTCTTCTAATTCTTGGTTGTTTCCTACTTTTTGATTCTCAAATATTACTTCTGGTAAGCTGGTGTTATACTGTCCATGTACGTGCATTGATGATGAATCTAAATGTGATGATGACAGAGATATACCAAATTTTTTGGCAGCTTTTAAGGCAATGGTAAAAAATATTGTATCCAGTCCTTTTATAAAAAGCTTATCCATGACTCTCCCCAGTTTATCGTCGTTGAGATATTCTGGTTTTACTCCTGCTCCTATTAAATGCTCACAGGCTATTTTTTCAAAGTATTGGGGAAACATATACAAAGGTTTTGATACAAATCCTAACCCATTCAATATCATGGCTTTAACGACATGACCTGGGCTGACTTTTTCTCCTTTCTCTTCACCTATTAATTCATTGATTGTTTCTACTAATCCTATAGAATCTATGATTCCTGCTACTATCCCTAAATGGTCTATGTTCTGAATTTCAATGTCCTGAGTATTCAAAATCACAACAGTATTCTCCACGACTTCTGTTGCAATTCTCTCATTCATCTTTTTGTTATCAATTAATTTTTTTCACTATGAAGTGTTTCCTTTTTAATATCTTCGTCACAAAACTTCCTCTTCTCTCCAAATCAAGAGACTTAATACTACTTATTCTCATTAAGTCTCTAGAATTTTGAATCTATATTAGTTCTTATGTACTACTATGTCAGCTTTTTGTTGATCTGTGACAGTTAGGGTGCGGAAGGTGGGTTCTTAACCCATCCCTCCCAAATAAAGCTATTAGCTTGACTGCCTACCTACTTATCGACCGTTGTAGGAACTATAATTTGGGTTATTTCGTTCCTGATATCCATTGTTTTGAATCTTTAGAGGATGTCTATCCACCGGGGGTTTAGGAGGTACGCTGTCTCGGTTGCAAGATACTGACAGTCCTTACCCTTGTCGGTTATTTCCAACCCAAGGTGTGTCCGAGACACAAGCTTATATTCCTTGGCGAGATTTGACGATGGCTCAACGACATTTCGTTTACTCTCCTCATAGATTCTTGCTTGCAGTTGGTGCTTTCAGCAATTACCACCATTAACCGCTTTCATCCCCGCTTTACGAAGAGAGATAGTCAGTCTTCTCCGTAGGGGCTACCATCATTGGTAGTTTATGTGCTTTTAACCCCGCACCAGGGCAGTAAGAATTGGTTTCTCAGTTGTCGCCTCACTTACATAGATATCAAGTTGTCATCAGTAGAGGATTAAAGTGCGGACTCAGCCCAGAAGGGTTACTCTACTAAAGCCTGGAATCCCCCCAGGAAACTGGGTTTCTCCAGAACGAATCGCACTTACTTGTATCTCGGCTCAATACCTGATCTGCTTGAGGGTACTACTGAAGAAGAACTACGAAGCTCATTTAATCTGGAAGTTTCGGAGTAACAAACTTACAGAGTTACAGATTAAGGGTGCAATGCAGACTCAATTTTCTCTAGTTCATTACCAAGATGCGCCAGTTTTGCCTCTTCATCAAGAAGCTGCTGTTCTAATTGAAACTTAACTGCGGTTCCAGCCTCAATCGCAAAATCTGCCCGCATCCGCTTTACTTTCTGGCTGCGGATATCCCATTCTGCTTGGAGTGCGTCTAGTTTCTGCTGCGATCGCCGTCGTTGTCCAGGAGTTAAGCTAGTAGAAACTGGACTAGTTTCAATAGTTGCTGCTTCACCAGATAAAAATTTACTTCCACCAGCGTAATAACAAAGGGGAAAGTTATCGCCCAAATCCAACACTTTATTTACAAACGGGTGCTGCGGCCCTGATGCTCTTTTGGGTACTTGGTCAAACAAGTAAACTAGAATATCAAGAATACGTGCATATCCATCTTTATTCACCGCCGCTTTACCTTGCAAAGCTTCCAACAAGCAATCTGTGAAAGCACTGTAGGGTTGACCCGTGTAAGAATATTCGTCTTCTCGTGAGGAAGCAACCACAACTCGACCGCTTCCCGCTCCTAGCACATTTAACAGTTCCGGCGGTAAGGGTGATTTAACAAATGTTTCCCCTGGCTCCTTCAAAGCTGGAACACCACTTGCATGACAGCAATCTAATAAAACTACGAGTTTACGCGCTGTAATTGCTTCAATTTTTTGGGTAAATTCTACACCTGAGATAGCTGTGTCTGCGCGTTGACTGGGGTCATAACCGAACGGTACAAGGAAGTATTCATTGGTGCGCTGGATGCGTCCACCGTGACCAGAGTAGTAAATAATCACAGTTGCATCAGGATTTTGATTGACCTGGGCGATAATTTGGTCAAAAGCTGCGAGGATATTTTGCCGAGTTGCAGAGGTTTCGGTAAGAAGTGTGACATTTTCTGGTGAATAGGCGGCGCGATCGCTATCAATCAGTATATCTCGTATAGCCGTTGCATCTTTGACTGTGACTGGTAAATCAGCACCTACGCCAATGAGTAATGCATAACCGTTGGTAAAAGTTTGGTTTGTCATACGGTGGATGAGGAATGCGCTCGCCTTTTTTAATTTATAGATTTATGAGTAGTGTGTAAACATGAAGTTTTTATGGTAATAATATTCTCCTGCTGCATTCCAAATCTCAGTATGCTGAAGACTGGCTTGAAAACCCGCTTCAGTCATTAAATCATCTATCACTGGTTTGACAGTAGGAATTAAACCTCTATGTTTAGCTACCAAGAGAATCCCTAATAATTTTGAATTCATAGAAACCTGACCTCATAGGATTTGGGGTGAAATAAGCAGCCGAACAGAAACTTACGCTAAGGAATTGATTAGCCGTTTTGAACCCAAGCGATCGCTCTTATAAACCTGTACCAATTGAAGGCTCTGAAATTTAAAAACCTCAAATCCTTACTGTGCCGTACAAAAAAGCTGTACTAAATAACCTATAGCTTAATTGGTACATCCAGAATTGTGAAAAATATCGGTTTGCATAAGAACTCTTGCATAAATATTTTGTGGTATAATCAAGGGTCATTTTATTTTCAGTTTTGGTACATTAAAATAGTAAGAGTTTAGCATTTTCTTCTAGCAAGTACTATCTGGTAATCGCTAGTTAAGAAGATGGCAGCAAAAATCGTTTCAGTTATTGATTAATACTGAAATTATTTGATTAATTCGATTTTTTTATTAGATTTATATGGCTAATTCGTGATTATAAATTCCCGCAATTAAATTAGACCTTAAGCCAAAACGTCGGTGACGGTTTCGATATCTATCAGACAAAATTTTAAATATCTTTAGACGACGATTTACGTGTTCAACAGTAATTCTTAATCGATTGAGTTCTCGATTATATTTTTTCTGTTCTTTCGTCAACTTCTTTCCTTTTGGTTTTTTAATTGGGGTTTTACTCAATTGATGAATTTTATTAATTCCTTGATAGCCTTTATCCGCGATGACCTTGAGTAATTCTCCAAATTTTATCCCGCTATTTTTAAATAGCCTAAAATCATGGATTCTCCCCAAACCATGCGCTAAACAGATGACTTGACTAGTGTTTTGGTGGATAACTACCTGCGTTTTTAAAGTATGTTCTCCTTGCTTACCGCTAAAAAATCTTTTTTGTCCGGTATGAGGTCTTTCAATTGGACTTTCCGTGACATCCATTACAACTACATTTTCTTCAGAGGACATTTTCCATAATTGTTTTTTACCCGGTAAACTAAACTTTTTTGACTTAATTAAAATATTTTCAATTTTAAAAACTATACGACAAACCGCAGATTCCGAAAGCCCAAAGTCTAACCCAATATGATAATAGGTGCGGTATTCCCTCCAATATTGAATAACCATTAAAACTTGGTCTTCAATAATTAGTTTAGGACGACGACCCGGCTTTTTTTTCTTTTTTTCATTAGCTTTAACTACCTCAACCATTAACTCAAAGGTTTGACGGCTTACTCCAGTCATGCGCTTAAATTTTTTCGCACTCAGGTGTTTAGCTTTCTCTATTTTCACTGCTCCTCAAAGTCCTAATCGCAAATTGCCAAATCTTTTATTGTACCACAAAACACTTTTGCAAGAGTTCTATAATGCTTATCCAGTAAGGGTTACAGCCTTAGCGTAACTTTCTGTTCGATTGCTCATTTACCCCCGATTTTAGATTTTAGATTGGGCACAAGGGGCAGAGGGGAAAAACTTAACGCAACTTCTCCCCTGCTCCCTGCTCCCTTGCTTTTTCCCCACTCCCCATTCCCTGTTCCACATTTTCCACCCGCACTTTTGTTTTTGAATTATTATAAATTGACATCAAACCCCCCATAGCTACGAGCGATAAAGCCGACGGTACAAAAGGCACCCAAGCACCCGAAATTAACAGACCAAAGCAAACTACATACAAAACGCTAGAAGTAACACCGATTGCCAACGCCAACCAGGGTAACGAAAGCCTACGCCAAGCGAGGACTCCCCCGATCAAAGACCAGCCCCAAATCCAGGCCACTTCCGCCCACCATGACCAAACCCCCAGCAACGGCCGCCCATCCTGCACTGCACTGAGGATTTGGCTGACCATCTGTGCTTGTAATATCACTCCTGGCATTTGCTCATCTAAAGGAACGCCATAGGGTGTAGGCCAGGTGTCTGGAGAATCCCCCTTTGCCACTACACCAATCAAAACAATTTTGTCTTTGATAGCACTGGGGTTAATTGGACTAGATAAAAATTGGGTTAGCTTTACTTGTTCGGCTATTTGTTTTGGGGAACGATAATTGAGTAAGATTTGACCGCCATTGGCATCAATATTTTGATAGCCGCCAGTCCGAGATTTCAGGTTCTCAAAAATAGTTTTACCTAGCTGCAAATTCCCTTCAGGTGTGAACTTTGGTTCAATTCCTGAAGGGCGCAGATAGAGGGAGGCCAGTTGTAGACTGAATGCAAAGGGAGCAGGACACAACGATGTCGCCTCTTGGTTCATGAACAGAAGATGCCGACGGATAACTCCATCACGATCATGAATAAAGTCACTGAATCCCAAATTTGTCGTAGGGATTTCTGGAAGTCCCTTAATACCTTTGATATTTCCCGTGCTATCACTTCCCTTGCATACGCCAATCAAGTTCTGAGTTTGCTGGAGACGAGTAATTAAATCTGGCTCTTTGGCCGGAAAATCTCGGTAGATATCCAAGCCGATCGCGCGGGGTTGGTATTGATTCAGTTTCGCTAAGAGTTTATTGAGAGATTTTTCGGAAATAGAAGCTCCGATGAAAGACTCACCATTTTGTCTTTGAGTCGCCAGATCGTCATCGTCAATTGTGATTATCAACAGTCGGGGATCAAGTCCTTCCGCAGGGCGCGATCGCATCATCTGGTCATAGGCTGAAATTTCTATATTTTCCAGTATTCCCAACCATCTAATCCCTGCAACAAAACCTGTTATAAGCAAACTTACAAAAATTACTCTGCTAAAGTTAAATCTACTAGATGAAGTTTCGCTATTGTTAATTAACTTTTGTCTACTTACTGCTTGGCTACTAAATGTTTTAATAATTGAAGTCGGAGCTTTTTGTTTTTCCGAACGTCTAACGTCATTTATAGAATGCGCTGTTACTTTGATAATTTCTTCAGGAATGAGTAAATTTATTCCAGCTACCTGGATTTGATTTTGATAAATATTAACTCTTGTAAACTGAGTTTTTGCGCTTTCTAAATCACCACGAATAAAGCTCCCTATTCCACGAGTGTATATTAATAATGCTTCAAAATCTGCTAGTGGTTCGGCAACTGTTTCTACAAATGAGGCTAATCGTAATATTTCTGCTTGATATTGATTTTGATCCAATTTTGATAAAGTCAATGCTAGTTCGCGAACTGCTTCACTAGGAAGTACATAAGCTAATGCAGTCCATCGTTGAGCTTGGGCAAGGTCTTTAATATCAGGATCATCGTTACGAAGTTGTGGGTGGATGTAATCGAGTAGAAAGTTAGCAAGTTCATCAAGTCGCTGTTTACCAAAATCTGGGTCTTCCTTCAAGGATTTTAGCAGTTCCTTTCGTATTGCTAAATCCATCTCGTAGAGTTCATGCCCAACTTCATCACATAGGCTAGAAAGCAGTATATCCGCTACACTTACCCAAGGGATACTTAGCACTTGACCATGAATATCGTACTGGAAGTTAGCCCACAAACGATATAACAAATCGGGTGTGAGCGCTAAGGGAAAAGCCGCATGATAAGCCAAATACAAGTGGGCTTTTCCAAAACGTTTTTTAAAAGACTCGATGCGTCGGTTAGCAACTTCAGGTCTGATTTTACTCATTTTATCCGCTCCTGAAAGTTCGGAGAGCGTCCGCGCAAGACATCAATTGCGTCTTGCATACCTCGGCGGTTGACTTCATACATCGGGATTAGATGGGCAATTTCTCCAGATGTAGTACCAAGCCAACGCGATTGCGGCATTGGATTCAGCCATGCAATATAGCGAACATATTGCTTGAGTTTTTTCACAAATGCCCCAGTTAAATCAATACGTTCTGGATTAAAACCACCACGAGCCGCACCTGCATCACTAAAGATGAGTACAACAGTTCGTTCTTGACGCAATTGGACTAAAACATTTTCAATCAGTTCAGCTTGTTGATGATTAGGGTCTTGGTAAAGATATTCTACTGGACAGTTATGAAAGTAATAGATATTGGATCTTCCTAAGCGTCCTCCCCGAAGAGCAGTTTCTACCAAGCGTTGTGATAGAGAATGAAATGGTATCATTGACCCATCTTGGTCAATAAGTAACAGCAATTCAGTTCGGTTTACCCGACGCGGTACGATTACAGGTTCTAAAAAAGTGCCTTGGTATCCAATTTGTTTGATTGTTGCTTCCACATCCAATTCAGTTGGCACACCTTCCCGGATCATCCGGCGCAAGTACCGCCACATCTGCTTCATCTGCCGTTGAGTTACAGGTAGGTAGTCGAAAGAAAGAATAAACTGATTGTAAGAATTTTGGTCGTTCCTGCTGGTTGCTTGCAAAACTGCTTGAGCGACTTGCACTTCATCTTCAATTACTTGAGTCAAACTTGAAGAAATATTTGAGTCTGTAGTTGCTTGGAGAAGGGAGCTATCATCATTGGCTGTTTGTTTAGATAGTCGCTCAGTCAGCCATCTAATAATTGTATATATAGTAGTTAAGACAGATCCGGAAGCTAACCCTACTCCAACTACTTTAAAAGCTAGACTTATAAATGGGGCAATCGTTTTCCAATTACTCTCGTTCTGGATTTGATTCGTCTGCGGTGCTGTAGTCGCGCTAGGATTAGTTCCTGGAGTTGGAGTTGGATTAATTAATCCGGGCGCCTGAGATGGAATTGCTGAATCTTTGGTAGTCTGATTTTGATATCTGCTTGTTATCCCCCAAACAATCCCGGCTCCTATAATGCAAGCTCCTGCTAAAGCTACATAGCGAGTTATTTGAGAAAGCTGATGCTGCCGATTTGTCATAGTCGATGTTGGCGAGGTTGCCAAAACAGCCTCACTGCTCATCACTTGCTCAAAATGATACTCAAATAACTGCATTTCCTCTGTAGATTTGATCCACAAAGTCTGACACAGACGCTTCAAAGCAGCTTGGTCATTAATCCCAAAACCAGCTTGTATAGCTTGTAAAACTAACTGATACTCATCAATACCTAGTGGTAAGCCAGCTTCACGCAGCTTAGTAAAAAGTTCCAGTAGAGGCAAATCATTTACTTCCACGGCTCTGTCTCAGATAGCGTATATGGTCATCCCAACTTTTTAGCAACACGCCAGCATAAGGTATCTTGCCATCCAGTTTTGCCAAAGCCTCATCTTGACGATATCGACGCAGGACGCGAAACCAGTCAATTAATTCACTGGTGCTGACTTTCTTGCCAGCCTCCCCTTTATCTTTTCGCATTTCTTCCCGCAGTAGTAAGAAGCGAACTATGGCTTTATCTACCAAAGCTTGAGGTGAATCAGGAAACAGACCGTTAACAATCTGTATCAACCGCTCACGATTAGGGAATTCAACATAGTGAAACAAGCACCTTCGCAAAAAGGCATCCGGTAAATCTTTCTCATCATTGCTAGTAATTAAAACAATTGGTGCTGCCTTAGCCTCAATTTTCTGACCTGTTTCCTCAATAATAAACCGCCGCTCATCTAATTCCAGCAGCAGGTCGTTGGGAAAGTCAATATCAGCTTTATCAATTTCGTCAATCAGTACAACAGCACGGTTTTCTTGCTGAAATGATCTTCCCAGAGGCCCCCAGCGTACATAGGTAGTTGGGTCATCAATTCGCTGAATTTGTTCTGCTGTCAAGCGACTGGAAACAGCTAGCTGGGCATCCCGCAATCGTCCAACGGCATCATAGTTATACAACCCATCCCTTGCCCGACTAGTGGATTTGACATACCAAGCTTCCAAGTTCAAACCTAGCTCGTAGGCAACTGCACTTGCAAGTTGAGTCTTACCGCATCCCGGTTCACCTTTAAGCAGTAAGGGACGTTCCAAGTAAATCGCTAAGTTGACTGCTTCTACCAGTTCAGGATTAGGCAAATACGGATATAACAGATGTCCATTCGCCCCCCTTTCTCCTAGTTGGGGCTGCACTTTACCTGTATATTCCAAGACTTTTCCGCCTACAGCCTTAACCATTTTTCCTCTTCATCATACCAATTACAGCCAGACAGTTGACAAATTTCGCCCAATGCGGTTTCTGGAATGCCATTATCACTGTTTTTCAGTATTATTTGTACTGTTTCATCTAACTGATCTATCAGTTTAATCGGCAATTCGTCTGCTGCATACTCTAGCCAGTTAGTCAGTTCATCGTCAGAAAATTGGTTAATCTCAGGCAGTTTCACAGGGTTATCTGGCTTCCAAGTAGGGTCGAGCCGTTCTACAAAAGGAATATTCCAACTACCTACGCAGCCATCATAATCTACCAGGAACATTAATAATTTGAATTGACTCGCTTGCGGGCTATCCGTATTAACTTTAGTCGCTAATAATAACCAGAAATCTCGGATCAGCTCGTCTAAAAGAGTTTCCGAAAGACAATCGACATCATATAAAATTAACAGAACATTCTGAGTTCGCCACCATTGATAAACTCGTTCGGCAATTTCAGGAATTGAGCTTTGCCTACCTAGACCAACTCTACCACCAAGTTCACGCCACAAAGCAGCACTGTCACTCCTCCGAGCAATGCGACTGAGTTCAATTCGCACAACCTTTCCCGTCATGATATTGGGGACATTTTGTACTACTAAACGATTTAACAACCAGCGCTGACCATAGTACAGTGAACCGTGGATTAGAAAAGCTGCTACTGAATGAGTCTCAATAAATCTCCGAAATGCTCGCGTCTGCTCTCGATAGCCCAATTTCAACAAAGCACGATACACTCTTCCACTAGATAAAGCTCGTTCCAGATCACCAAGCTGCTGATCCAATTCATTTAGTTCAGCTTCAGTTTGTTGAATTTGCTTTTCTAATTGGAAGCGAATGAGAGTATCTGCTGCGATCGCATAATCACAACGTAACCGTATTAGCTTCTTGGCTACTAGGTCATACGGTTCTTGTAATGCCTGGCGTTTGTAGTGTAGGTGCTGCTCAGTGGACATCCAGTTACTTTTTGAGCCAAAAATGTTGTCTCAATACTCCAGATTAGCGAGGTGAAATTCAGTTAATTACATTCTGTTTCAATAGCTGAAATAGCTAAAACATCATTGTGACGCTATAATATACGACTTATACATTTTATTCTTTTAGAAATTTACCAGTTAACAGACTTAGTATAAAGATATTTTTGTTTATTAACTTGGTGAAGTGATGAAATCCGAAGCTGTGCAAAAATTTACCTTTTTTAAACAATACAGAAGCACAACAAGCAAAAGTGTTGCACAGTCGCACCCATCCCTAATGCTTGTGGGACAAGACTTTCTTATTTAATACTGTAAATATTTCTTACTTATTTCTTTCGCCCAGCTTTGGCGAAATACAGTGAGAAGCAGCCCAGTCTTGGAGCATTCCACGATTTTAGTCATTCGTGTAATCGGCAATTGAAACTGGCTCTACAAGAGCAATGAAGTATTGGCTCAAGTAGAAGATCGTGAGCGATTTCCATGAGTCTACGAACTTGCGGTAGCTTCAGCAAAGCTAGATGTAGCGCCTACAATGCTAATCGCTCAAACCTGCAATCAAAGTATTTTCAAACCAGGATTAAGGTTCTTGGCAACTTTTGGTGATGATGAAAGGTTACGCGCTTTAAAGCAGAAGGCAGCTATGCTGAAGGGTTTTAAGATTTTGCCTGTCGTCGTAGAAGTTGTGACAAAGACTCAGATACAACTTGAAGACTTTTCTTGTGATGTAGAGGTTCTGTAACCCAAGAAACGCAGGATTTTCTGTAGTTTTCTTCTTTCTTCCTTCTGCCCTCAGCATAGATGCCTAAACCAGCCCACTATTGATCACCAAAAGCTGACAAGACCCAAAGTTGGTTACAACCAGAATTTTATCCGAAGATTTCCATAAATACTTAATAGAGTAAAACCCTTGCAATTTAAGGATTACATCTGCATCGACAGACTTCCCAAAAAAAAAATGGGAAAATAGTTGACAAAAAAATTTGCACTCGCTATATTTGATAAGCACCTGAGAGACGAGCGCGAAAGAGCGACGCCTGAAGGACGCCGAACCTTGAAAATATTATAGTTTGAAAGCCATTATACAACAAGTGGCCTGCGTCAAGCAAATAAAGAGAACTAAGCTGGAGTTTTAAAAGAGCAGCTAATTGAGCTATAGAGCTTTCCAATACAAAACGGAGAGTTTGATCCTGGCTCAGGATGAACGCTGGCGGTATGCTTAACACATGCAAGTCGAACGAAATCTTTCGGGATTTAGTGGCGGACGGGTGAGTAACGCGTGAGAATCTGCCTTCAGGTCTGGGACAACCACTGGAAACGGTGGCTAATACCGGATGTGCCGCAAGGGTGAAGG
>NZ_JAWJTF010000040.1:0-68940 GCF_048836525.1 Nostoc sp. CALU 546 | reverse complement strand
CCGGGCTGAAACTCACACTTAGAACTGTGTCTTGATGCCCTTCTAAGCGGTTTCGTTCTCTTCCCTGAACCAGAACTGTCTGCAAAGCATTTAAAGTTCCTGGTTGAGTTTTATGTTGGCTTTGCAGGATTTTTCCTGCTTTTATTGCTGTGACGAAAGCTTCTAAGTCTTTATGTTCATTAATTAGAGATAAGGAATATCTACTCAGAGATTCAGCTTGATTGACTTGTGCCTGCTTGGTCTGATTCCATGCCGTCAAACCCAATCCACTGCTAATTACCACCGCCACCACTGAACCCGCAGCAATTGTTCGCGCTGTTCTAATTTTTTCATTCTTTTGGTGTTCTGCTTGAGTAGCACTAACCTTAATAAATTCTTTCGCCACATCATCAAAATTAGGGAAAGATTGCTCTTTCTCAAGCTCAATAATTCGCACCAGCTTAGAACCGCTCCAGAGTTCACTATTGGCTTTTTGGGCATCTTTTTTGCGTAACTCATCCCACTGTTTCGCATCAGCAGATAACCGATTTCCCAGGACGATTATCTCTTCTTTCTCCCGAATTAAATTCTGTAAAACTTTCCAAGAGCGGAGTAATGCCTCATGTGCCACTTCAGCCGTCGCCTTTCCGTCTTCTCTTTTACTTACCAAGAGGCGATTATCAATCAATGTATACAGAACTTTTTTTTGTGTCTCATCTTTCTCCAAAGCCGTTATATCAGCCCTTTTACTAACAGCTTCTTTGCGTTCTAATCCGATTAATGCTATAAAAATGTTTTGTGCTGCTTTTCTTTCTTGTTCATTAAAATCATCATATATTTTATCAGCCTGTTGCTGGAGTGCGCCTGTCACTCCTCCCAAATCTTGATAAGTCTTGGTATTTAAAACTCTGTCTTGAATATTATCTTTTTTCCACAATTCGTTTAAAGTATATTGCAAAAGTGGTAAAGACCCAGCCTGTTGATGAAAATCGGCAATAATTTGCTCAATTAATCCCTGTTCAAAAGTTACTCCATTTCTAGCCGCAGGTTCAGCAATTGCCAATCTTAGCTCACTATCATCCATGTCTGTTAGCATTACACCAAACTTATCATGGATTTCTCCTAATTTTTTATAAGGACTTAATTTATCAAGAAAATCAGCCCGCATAGTCAAAATAACTTTAACAGAAGTATCTGAATTTTCAAGCAATCCAATGAGGCTTTTTATGAAAATATCTCTTGTTGTCTTCGGTGTTGTGGTGAATAATTCTTCAAATTGATCTATAAAAATTAGCCATTTAGAATCCCGCTTAAGAGATTGAACAACTTTCATAATAGTATCTTCTTTAACAGTCTGAGCCAGTTCCGTGTCCGATTGTTTATACTTTTTATTTAGAAGACTACTATGGAAAGATACAAAGGGATTGGCATCAGGAACAGAGGTTAAATTTACTAATTCTTCATAACTAGGCTGATCTTTCAAAGCAGGAATTAAACCCGCTCGAATTAAGGAGGACTTACCGCTTCCAGATGCCCCTAAAAGCAGAAGAACATTCTTTTCTGTGAAGTGATTTGTTAATTCAGTAATCCAATTATCTCGGCCAAAAAACTTACTACTATCTTCCGTCTCAAATTTACTTAATCCCAAATATGGAGAACTTTTAATAAGCTTTCGGGCATGAATCTCAGTATCTGAAGTCTGAGAAAAATAGGTGATATTGACAGTTCCTGAATTTGTTCCAGCAACGCCTAAGACATCACCTTCAGTCGTTACTTTGGAAGGATTTACAGTCATTTTAATTTTATTAAATTTGACTAAACACTGTCAAAGATTATTTATTTACCCTTAGTTACTGGGCCAATATTAACCGTTCCTGAGTTTGTTCCAGCCACACCAAATACATCACCCTGAACTGATACATTTGTATTATATTTGCCTTCTTGAAATCCTTGAGGATCTTCTTTTTTCATTACCTCTTCGGCTGCTTTAATAATTTCCTGATCCTTATCAATACCAGCTGCCGCTAATTTCTTTTTAAGTGGTGCTTCATAGGTTTCGGGATCTGTTTCGTGTTCTTCCAGAACCATTTGTGCTTTTGGTTCATTTTCAAACTTCTTCTTAATCAAGGTTTTCAACCCCTGATAGGCATCTTTCACGGCTGTTCCTGCGGTATCTTTCGCAGCAGCGATCGCACCAGCACTTAAAGCCGTAATAATCAGAGAAACAGGTTCCATAGTTAATCCTCAATAATTTGTAGTAGCTAGAATATGTATATTCTACGTTTAGAGAATATTTGGAAAGGTTCTTTTGCTCTCATATTTAGCACGCCAAAGCATCTCAAAATATGGCTACAACTTTTGTTTTTCGTAGCGCTTAACCCAAGAAAGAAGGGCAAAATTATACCTTCCGATACTTTTCAAATATGCTCTTACAGTATCACAGAATGCAAGCTTTCCCATTGATTGCAGAAATCATGAAACTTCAAAAGATTTGTGTGATGTCGAGGCGAGATACAATGGTAAACATAGACGAGAAGAAAGATTTTTCTCAGATATTTTTAGTCTCGGTGTTTTTTTGTGCCTTGTTTGCCGATTTTCGATCAATCTTAGCGATGCCTGCGGCGGGCGTAGCGATTGCAATACATACCCGGTTTCTTATGCTTCATATCTAGCAAGCTTTTTGCCTTTTTCTAACCGTCAACTTCACATTAAGTGAATTGAATAAGAAGACAGAATTCAAAATCAATTAGTGAGAGATGAGGGGAATTTTCTTCTGAATTCTGACTCCTGAATTCTGTTATTTACTGAGTGCGACAGAATTTGCGATCGTTATCATGCTGAGGGTATTGCCAAGAATAGGCAAAATGGCTGACTCCCTTTAATTGGGGAGAAAATTTGCGAAGTGACTGCATTTGCGCTTCCAGGGATGGACGATTACTAATTGATTCTCCCCATTTGCCGGCTAAAGCTGGGATGACTTGAGTACCCGGTTTAGTCATACTCAAAACCCGTTGCACTTGCGCCACAATACAACTAACGTTACCGCAAGTCCCATAAGACATTGGATGCCACTCTAATGTAGTGGGGAATCGATCCCAAGGCTGCAAACGGGAATCATACCCTTGTCCTACAGTTTGATTCCCATCGGGGAAAAACACCACGCCTGTGGAAACACCTTGCTGCTTTGCTGGGTAACTAGCTATGGTGACAAAATCTAGAATTCCTTGCATAGCGTGGGCAACGGTAAGCTGCCACAACTCCCATTGTAAAATTGGTTGTCTATCGGTTGCAGACTGGATTGATTTTTGCGCTGGTGAGGGAGTACGTCCTTGCCAAAGGGGTTCGCCTTCTTGGGGATAAAGTTTATCAACTTCCGTTATATCTGTGCCAGTGACGAATCCCTTCCTCAAAAAGCGGCGAATTAAGTCCAACCCTTTATAATTTTGTGCCCGTTTAAATAAAGCTTCTTGGATTGCGGGACTAAAGAGCCATAAATCTGAAACTTTGGTGGCGATAGAATCACTTCCAGCTTGTCGGGGATAACGCACGTAGTCCAATAGCAAGCCATCTGGGCGACGGCGCAAAACTTCTTGTACTAATTGGTAGTAGTCGCGTTTCGCTTGCGTGTTGTAGGGGTCGATAAATAGTTGAGAACCGTTATCTACCACATATAGGCTCGTTTGACCTTTGCCATTACGAGCGATCGCATCTTCTCTATCTGGGCGCTGGGCGTAAGTATAGCCGAAATTGTTGGTAAACATCCAGGCGTAGACTTTTAAACCACGTTCCCGACCTTTTTTAATTGCTGTGGCGAATAAATCGATGTTTTCTGCTCCTGGAGTGCGAATCACAGAAGGCCAAGCCGTCGGGTTAGCTGTTGCGGGTAATAATACCTGCCCATCGTAAAATACTTCTAAATAAACTTGGTTATAGCCACGGTTAACAATCCGATCCATAACCTGATCAATTGCTCCTGGCTGAATGTCACAAGGATACAAGCGCAACCAGAGGGCTTGGACTTGCGGCCAAGTCCGAGTGCGGCAATTCTTTAATTCCTGTGCTTGTTTTTGTAATATATTTTGGTAACGCGTTTGAGCATTTTGGTTGCCTTTGAGGGCTGATAAACGTAAGTTTTCTTTTTCTTGCGCCGCCGCTGATGATAACTGACAATATTCAGTTACTTGTGCCCTTGCTGGTTCGCCCCCAAAGTTGGGAAGCAACGAACTACTAGTAAAAACAACAGCGAATAGGCGCTGCCAAAATAATAATGTTGATCTTCCAACGTTCAAGGGACGGTTAGACATATCTACCAGTAGATGAACACAATAATTAATCATTCACCCCAACCCAGATAATTAGGGGCAACGTGTATCAAATTATATATAAGAATCCTAAATGATATGTGAAAAATTTTAAGTAATGTTTAGATATGACTGTGCCTCACATATCCAGGTTTTGGTACGTAAAGCCTACCCTACATATATTTCAAACAGAATTCAGGAGTCAGAATTTAGCAATGTTTTCTGTCTGACTGGTGAATATGGCAGTATAAAAAACCTGAATAGAGAGTAAGTTTAATATGCTATTGGGTAAGTTATATTGACAAATTGCTCCATCATAAAGGATCAGGAGTCAAAACTTTCGACTCCTGACTCTTGATGATTGAGTAGGCAATAGTTAATAATTAACCGCCACGATTCAGTGCCGTCTCTACCTGCTGTAACTCTTTCTCTAGACGAGTTTTGAGTTTTTCGGGTACGGGACGGTTTGGGTAAGAACTGTAATGTCCAGCCAGGGAGTTGAGGGCTGTTCGTATGGTTGTAAAGGAGCCAAGACCAGAAACAGAGTTAGCCCGTTGGTAACGAGCTGAAAAGTCATTTATTTTTTGACGCGCTTCTGCTTGAATTGCTGCTTTGTCTGGCGAATCTTCTGATAGTTCTAAAGCTTGTCTCATGATATTGACTACAGCCAAGGTGTCTTGGCGATAATCTCCACTTAAACTATCTGGACTACCAGAACAGCCCATTAAGCCGATAGCTACAACCAAAACCAGCGCAAGCAAACGCGACCAATAGCGCTTCATATGCATTAAGTAAAAGTATACGTAAATCAACGTCCATCCTATCTTGGATTGGTATCTTGGGGATCAATTCAGTGGGGAGTGGGGAGTAGGAAGATAGGGGAGTGGGGAGTGGGGAGTGGGGAGATAGGGGAGACAAATGACTAATGACTAATGACTTTTTGATAAAGAGTCTCCCGTTGTTGGTAAGGTCGTCCTAAAGATGCGATCGCAGCTTGCAAGCTTTCCACTTCCATACACGTACCACCTAAAGCACCTGCCATTGTGGTAATGTGTTCCTCCATCAATGTGCCGCCGATATCGTTGCAACCCCAAACTAAGGCTTCTGTCGCACCTGCAAGCCCCAGTTTTACCCAACTCTGCTGATGGTTAGGAATCCAATTACCTAAGTAAATCCGCGCCACAGCCCCTAAGAGTAGTGCATCACTCAAAACTGGTTGATCGCGTCCCACACGGCGACGTAAGGATTTGGGCGCTTCTTGGCCAACGAAGGGTAATAAAATAAACTCTGTGATCCTTGCTGGATATCCTTGATTAATGGCGGTTTTTTGGAGCGATCGCAATTTTTCTAAATGCCCGATTTGCTGTTCGTGGGTTTCAATATGCCCAGATAACATGGTGCTAGTGGTATGCAAGCCTAATTTATGAGCGGTGCTGACAATTTCTAGCCAAGTGGCTGTATTAATCTTCTCTGGACACAGTATCCGCCTTACTTCATCGTCTAACACTTCCGCTGCTGTTCCCGGCATTGAACCAACACCAGCATCGCGCAAAGCAATAATCACATCAGCATATTCAAGTCCGTCAAGTCTGGCGATAAATTGCACTTCCTGGGGAGAGAATGCGTGGAGATGTATGTGGGGAAATTCCTGTTTAATCGTTTCTACGACCTTGAGATAATAGGGCAAAGATTTGCCGTTTATCAGTGCTTGCGGATTTAACCCCCCCTGCATACAGATTTCTGTCGCACCCCGGCGCACCGCATCTGTCGCTTTTTCCAAAATTTGCGCCGAATCTAACCAGTATGCATCGGTATCACCATCATCTCGACGAAAAGCACAAAAACTACAGTGCTGCTCACAAATGTTAGTAAAGTTGATATTGCGGTTAATTATATAGGTGACAGTATCACCTGCCTGTATTTGGCGGAGTGTATCGGATGTAGCACGTATTGCTGCGATCGCCTCCGGGTCAGTTTGTTGTAACAATACCACTCCCTCTTCGAGAGATAAATCGTACCCCATCAAGGCACGTTCCAGAATATTTTCAACAGCAATTTTTGTCAGCATTACTTTCTTAATTTCTTAGTAAATTTTAATTTTATCAACAATAATTCAGGATTCAGAAGCGGAGCCGGAGACGCTCCGCCTCCAGTCAGAATTCAGTATGAATGAGAGTCTATCTAAGTGATAAATATTGGTTTAAAATTTCCCTAAACTTTTGATAAGACTAGTATTAAATAATATTTTTTAATAAAGCCTAAAAATGCTTATCAAAATTTATTTAGCCGCGATTTATATTGTTTATAAACCAATTAAATACGCTACAGATTAACGATACTTACTTGCTGGCGTTTATATCCAAGGTGCTATTATACTCATTGTCTGTACTCTAAATACTGATAAGTTAATAAATATAGTAACAACAAGCATGAAACAGTTAGTTTTTTCTCAATATTATTTATATAGGACTCATATTTGATTTCTGAAAAAACTCAGTACAACTAAGAAGCCTTCTTGCCTATTGCCTATTGCCTGTCTACGCAAATTCGTTCAGAAATCAAAGCGGATTCCTATAGGATGAATACCGTTAAAATTCCGGAAATTTGGCTGGATTTTCCAGCCACTAATTCTCATTTTACCTAGATTTAATAACTTCAGTAGCAATTTTGAAGTACTATAAAATTATTGACAATAATTACTAATTCCTTTAATATTTGAAAGCAATTGAAAATCTTTTGCAATTCTTTTTTGGCGCTAACCGTAATTAAATGTCATGCCCAACAACTCCGCTCTGGGTAACGGAAAACCTTGGAGCCGCCGTCAATTACTGAAGCTGGGCCTAGCGGGTGCTGGAGTAACTGGTGCCGCTGGACTTTGGCAGATGCTAAATCTACAAAGTCAGACAATCGTCAAAGTGCCACCACTCAATATAGAAGCACCAGACGACGTTACTAACCCGATGAAGATGTTAAGGGACTTTGATTATGGGACGGTGAAGCAAGAAAATGGGCGGACTATCCGGGAATTTCAGTTAACTGCGGGTACTTCCATCATAAAACTCAATAGTGCTGTCTCTTACAACATCTGGGATTTAAACGGTCGGATACCAGGGCCAACGCTACGGGCAAAACAAGGCGATCGCATCCGGGTACTATTTCTCAATAACGCGGGACATTCTCACTCTTTGCATTTTCATGGCGTTCATCCAGCAGAAATGGATGGTGTTCGCCCAATCAGCAACGGCAAAGCCACGATTTATGAATTTGATGCTGAACCTTATGGCGTTCACTTATACCACTGCCATATTGAACCAGTCACCCGCCACATCGCTAAGGGACTGTACGGAATGTTCATCATCGATCCACCCACTCCCCGTCCCCCGGCTGATGAGATTGTATTAGTGATGGGTGGGTATGACGTGAATGATGATAGCCATAATGACTATTACGCCTTCAATGGTTTGCCCCACTATTACATGCATCATCCCATTGAGATTTACAAAGATCAGTTGATTCGGCTGTATGTCCTCAACATCATCGAATACGATCCGGCAGTGACGTTTCATCTCCACGCCAACTTCTTTGATGTCTATCGCTACGGCATGACTATGACTCCTAGCGAGAAAACTGATGTGATTACGATGGGTGTAGCAGAAAGGCACATCTTAGAATTTGCTTTTCGCTATCCAGGTAAATATATGTTCCATCCCCATCAAGATGCGATCGCAGAAAACGGTTGTATGGGTCAATTTGACGTAATTGCTGAGAGGATCTCCCAAAATCCTGTGAAAAACTCCTGACAATATTATTTAGTATTCGTAATTAATTCATGAAAATTTTAGAGAATAGTTGATAAAAAATATCATTATATGCAACAGTAAAATCTATGACAATCTGTCAAACAAACTAGATCCTAGTAGTCTGTCAATAAATAATTGATGGATAAATTCCCTGTAGAGACGGCGATTTATCGCGTCTCTCTAACCGTCACAATGAATTTGACAGACCACTAGTAATAGTTTGAAATTTTTCAATTAATACCTTTTAAGTTGTGTGAGAAGCAAAAATGATAAAAATTCGTTATATCTGTTTAACAGCAGCAGCAGCCTTAATAGTTACCTTGAGTTCTTGTAGTAATACACCAACCGCAGAAAATCCATCAGCACCAGTTCCTAACACTCCCGCTACAGAGGCAGTAAGTAGTAACAGTCATAGTGGTCACGGTAGCAAAGACAAAATTAACATTAACAGCGCTATATTGTCAGAATTGGATAAGTTTGAAGCCAAGCTAGGTATCCCGGCTTTATCAAACAAAATCCAGGCAAATCGTCCCTACGGTAGCCCAGAAGATTTAGTTACTAAAAAAGTAATTACTCAAGAACAGTTCAACCAAATTAAAGACCAAGTTGGTGTTCAAGAAGTGGTACTCACAGGTGAGGCAAAAGATGTTGACTATATGTCTAAATTAGGCTTAATGAAAGGGCATCTTTTGGTAGCACAAGAACTGCTCGATCAGAATCAGCCGAAACAGGCAGAACCTCATATTGGGCATCCAGTTGAGGAGATTTATGTTGACGTAGAAGAACAATTGAATGAGCGCAAAGTCAAAGAATTTAAGACAACTTTGGTGAGTTTGCAAGATTTAGTGAAATCTAGTCCAAAGGATAGCAAAGTTAAAACTAATTTTACTTCTTCAGTGCAAGCAGTTGACGGAGCGATCGCAGCTTTGCCAGCAGACGAACGCTCAAAACCAGCTTTTGTGCTACAGGTGATTAATGAATTGCTAGATTCAGCTAACTCCGAATATGGCGCTGCGATCGCAGATGGTAAAATAACCGCGCCAATTGAGTATCAAGACTCCCGTGGTTTTGTTGTTTACGCTAATGATTTATACAAAGGAATTTCTAGTCAAGTAGCTCAAGCAGATCCCGAAGCACACAAAGCGATCGATGCTAGTTTCGCTGAACTAATAAAAGTTTGGCCCACCGCCATACCACCAGCGAAAGCAGTCAAAACACCTAATGATGTTACCAAACTGGTGAAAACCATTGAGGAAAACTCTCAAAAAGTCGTTGACAAATCCAATACCCAAGCACAGCGATAACACTTTAATTTAATGGTAAGTATAGATTAACGAGTTTAAAATAGTTAGGAGTTAAGAGTTAAGAATTACGAATTACGAATTACGAATTACGAACTCCTAACTAATTACACTCCATTCGTTACTTGAACTAACAACTGATGCAAGAACTTGACCATAAAAAGACCATTGACCTGCTGAACGCCATCATGGAATTTGAACTAGCAGGGGTAGTCCGCTACACACATTATTCTTTGATGGTGACTGGCCCTAACCGTATTCCAATTGTGGCTTTTTTCAAAGCACAAGCAAGTGAGTCTTTACTTCATGCCGAACAAGTGGGAGAAATTCTCACCGGTTTAGATGGGCATCCCTCCCTGAAAATTGCCCCAATGGAAGAAACCTACCAGCATAAAGTCAAGGATATCTTGGAAGAAAGCTTATCCCATGAAAAAAAGGCATTGGAACTTTATAAAAATCTGCTCGAAACTGTCACCAATGCCAGCATTTATCTTGAAGAATTCGCACGCGGTATGATCGGTCAAGAAGAGATGCATAATCTCGAACTGAAAAAGATGCTACGCGATTTTAGCTAATAGTCATTAGTCCTTAGTCATTGGTCATTAGTCATTGGTTATTAGTCATTAGTCATTAGACAAAAACAAAGGACAAAGGACTAATGACAAGGGACTAATGACAAAGGACAAAAGACAAAGGACAAAAGATGAATTTTAGTACTGCTCTACCTACTTTCGTAATCACACTCCGAGAAGGAGTGGAAGCTGCCCTTGTTGTTGGCATTGTGCTAGCTTTGCTGAAAAAAGCTAAACAATCCCGACTCAACTCTTGGGTATATGCTGGTGTTGGCGTTGGCGTTGTCGTCAGTGCCTTAATAGGCGTGTTATTCAGTTGGATAATTCAAGTACTGGGAGCCGCAAATCCTCAATACACCACCGTAGTTGAGCCAGCGCTAGAAGGTGTGTTTAGTGTATTAGCGATCGCAATGCTCAGTTGGATGCTAATCTGGATGACTAAACAAGCCAGATTCATGAAAGCTACAGTTGAGGGAGCAGTCACAGAAGCACTGACACAAAACTCAAATGCTGGCTGGGGTGTTTTTACTTTAATTTTAATTGCCGTTGTCCGCGAAGGCTTTGAAACTGTTCTCTTCATTGCAGCTAATTTTCAACAGGGATTAATGCCAGCCTTGGGTGCTATTGCTGGTTTGGTAACAGCATCCGCTATTGGAGTGCTGTTATTTAAATGGGGTGTCAAAATTAACATCCGCCAGTTTTTCCAGGTAATGGGCGTTTTATTAGTGTTGATTGTGGCTGGGTTGGTAGTTTCAGCCTTGAAACACTTTGACGAAGCTGTAGCTAACCTTGCCCTTAGCAGTCGCGCTACAGAAAACCTTTGTTTCTATTACGAACATTTTACAAAAGTCCACTCTTGTATTTTGGGGCCAATGGTTTCCAATACTTCCACAATCTTGCCTGACGAACAGTTTCCTGGGATTATTCTCAAATCTTTATTTGGCTATAGAGACAATCTCTATCTTGTGCAAGCAGTGGGATACGTGGCATTTTTACTCACCATTGGAGGATTGTATTTCCGCAGCCTTGGGGGTGCTTCTCCTGAAGGTAAAAAGAATATCTCCTTTGGTCAAAAACCAATTAGTTCTGCAAAAGATTAAAAGCATAGTCAGTTACCTCGTTCCCAGTCTATGACTGGGAATTATCTTAGCGATCGCTACGCTAATGTCGATCCAGAAGTAGCTACCTTAGTTAAAGCCACAGTTAATATTTTTGCCATTGTAATTTAATACAAATGTTTTCAACTAATACCAATTTGAAAAAATAATGCAACAAATCAACTATTTATAGAGACGCGATTCATCGCGTATTTAGCCAAGGATGTGTTGCAATCATTAATTGAATTGGTGTAATCAAAAAAGTAAATGAGCAAAACTTTTATATTAAATTTCTTACTGTTGCTTTCTCAAATACCCAATCCTGAAACAAAATTTTTAGATTTAAAAAATAAATTAGAAAAGAAAGGATTTCAGGTAATCATTGCACTACCACCAAAGCGAGGAGCTTATGGGTTACTAAGAGAAGCTGACAAAAAAATTTGGATTAATCCCGTAGTGTTTGAGTTACATATTGGGACTCAAACACTAATCCATGAAACTGTTCATGCAGCACAGGTATGTGCCGGAAAAGGAAAAATAAAAACTTTAGGTTTAGACATTCAGCCAAGCAATTATGCTCAACCATTTTTTAGACGCTATACTGATGCCAAACGACAAGATTTAGAAAGAGAAGCCTATGCAGTACAAACTCAACCTAATAGTTTTGAATTAGCTGTATCTCTTCTTCAACAACACTGTAAATAACTAGTTTTGAGAGTTGTTAGTAAAGCTGAACACCCTTTAGTTGAGTGTTGCCAAGTAAGAAGATTAAGTTTCCTGTGGTGCAAACAATGCTTGCCTAAGCTGCTGACAAGCCTTTTCTATTGCATCTATACTACCTGGATTTACCAGACCAAAATAATCAAACACATAAACTCGGTTATTTTTAGTTGCTTGCAATTTCTGCCAAAAAGCTTCCTTTTTCAAAGAATCTAAAAGCGCTACTTCAGAATTTCCTTGCGGAGGATTAACTAAAATTATCACCTCTGGATTTGCTTCTAAAACTTTCTCAGCCGAAAGCGTTACATAGCCACCAACTGGACTTTTTCCTTGTAAATCTGCGGCTACATTTTTCGCCTGAAACTTCGCTAGCAAATCCCCTGCCCAACTGTTTTTATTTGGCGCTAAAATTGGTTGACGACTAACCAGTGCTAGAGTAGAAGGACTCTGAGTTGGTTTATCTGGTAAGAAAGTTTGGTAACGGTTTAACAAAGGCTGAGGATCAGCATTAATTGATTTAGCAAGTGTTTTAGTAACTTCTTCTAGAGATTCCCAGCTATTCACCTTAGTGAGCAAAGTCGGAATTCCTAGTTGCTGAAGTCTTTGAATTGGGATATTAGAAAAACCTTCAGCACCAATAACTAAATCTGGCTTCAGTGCTACCACTTTTTCTAAATTTGGTGGACTTTGACCTTCACTAACGCGGGGAATATCCTTAAATCTAGAGTCATTATTAAATAATTTACTACCAGTGATTCCAACAATTTTTGTTTCATCTAGTCGAGAGATAATATCAGCAGAAAGAGAAGAAAGAGCAACCACTCTTTTTGCTGAACCTTTTGGTAATTGTTGAGAGTTCGTGTTAGTCGCCTCAGTGGTATTTTCCACTTTGATTTGTGGTTGCTGAGTATTTGCAGTGGTGCAAGCAACTAAAACTATACTCAACAAAATTGCTAAAGCTGATAGCAGCCAACGACGATGCATATTAAAATTCCTTATATGAGTAGGAATGGTATAACATTAGCATTCGTAATTCGTAATTACTAATGATGCTATCAGTTGAATTACGAATTACGAATTATTAATGTAATTTTTCCAATCCCCAGTTAAACTTACTTTGTCTCCATCCAATTGTCACCAACACGCGCCTCTACAAGCAAAGGCACACTCAACTGCGCTGCATTTTCCATCACCGATTTAATTTGTAATTGTAATTCTTCCCACTCATCAGGGGGAATTTCAAACACTAATTCATCGTGAACTTGCAACAACAAACGCGCCTGATAGTTCTTCAAAACCTCATGCAATCTCACCATTGCAATTTTGATAATATCAGCGTTAGAACCTTGAATTGGTGCATTAGCAGCAGAGCGTAGTAAACCTGCGTCATAAGCACCTAAATTCTTCAATTTACTCAGATCAATATCTTCTGGATTACTGCCTTTTAATTTACGTAAACTGTTATTAGTAAAATCAAAATAACGACGACGACCGAAAATAGTTTCTACATAACCAAGTGCGATCGCTTCTTTTTTGACTCGCTCTAAATATCCAAAAACTTTAGGATATCGTTCATTAAACCGCTTAATGAACTCGTTGGCAATGTTTTTATCTATCCCAGTTGAGCGCGAAAATCTGAGAGAACCCATTCCATAAATCACGCCAAAATTGATAGTTTTTGCCATCCCTCGTTCTTCTGAGGTGATATTTTCTTTTTCAAATACTAACCGCGCCGTCACAGTATGAACATCTTCATTTTGCTGATATGCTTGCACTAATATCGGCTCTTGACTCAAATGAGCCAAAATTCGTAATTCAATTTGTGAGTAATCAGCAGCCACCATTAACCAACCAGGTTCAGGCAAAAATGCCTTCCGAATTTGGCGACTAAAAGCTGTACGAATGGGAATATTTTGCAAATTCGGGTTAGAAGAAGATAACCTACCCGTTGATGTTGCTGCTTGATTAAAATCAGTATGCACTCGCTGGGTATCTGGACGCACCAATGCAGGTAATGCATCAACATAAGTAGACTTTAATTTGGATAAAGTGCGATACTCAATAATCGCCTCAACAAACCCAGTGTTATCATCTTCTTGAAGTCTTTCCAGTGTTGCTGCGTCTGTAGAGAAGCCCGTTTGTATTTTACGAGAATGTTTGGTGCTTAACCCCAGCTTTTCAAACAAAATTTGGCTCAATTGTTTAGGAGAACCTAAGTTAAAATTTTCCCCAGCTATTTCAGTTGCTTGCTCTTTTAACCTAGCTAACTCTGTTTCTAAATGCTGCGAAAGTTCTTGCAAATAAGCTGAATTAATCCGAACGCCTGTATATTCCATTTGGGCTAAAACCGCTTCTAATGGCTGCTCAACTTCCACTAATAGCTTAGACAAAGCTGGAAATTTATCCAGTTCCTCACGCAACTTCGGGACTAAGCCAAAGGTAGAATAAGCATCCATCCCACAGTAGTCAGCTACGGCGGGAATATCTATATCAGCGATAGTTTTGCCTTTAGGAACTAAATCTAAATAACTTTTAGCTATCAATCCCAAATATCGCTGCGACAAATCCATCAAATTATGACTTGAATCTGGATTTAGAATGTAACTTGCCAGCATGGGATCAAACACCACTCCCGCCAAGTTAATTCCTTGACACCTGAGAACTAAGCGGTCAAATTTGGCATTTTGTAAAGCTTTTGGATAATCCGCACTTTCGAGAATTGGGCGTAATACTTCTAACACCAAATCTTTATGCAAATTTTCTCCAGTTTTATGCCCCACAGGAATATAGGCCACCTCATCTGGTTCCGTTCCCCAACAGCAACCAATTCCTACTAACTCAGCATCTCTTGGTTCTAAAGCGGTAGTTTCAGTGTCCCAAGCAACGGGTGTTTCTAGATTAGTGAATTTTTGCAAAATTTTCACTAACTCAGTTAATTTAGCTTCGGTATTGATGATACGTGGTGTAATTGGAGAAGTCGATTGTTGTGGAACTGCTGCTGTATCACTAGCACTGAAAAACCACAAATCATTATCTTCATCACCACTGAATTCTGAGTTAGTAGACTTGGAATTATTTACGTCTGTTTTAGTTTCTTGCTTTTCTTCAACTTTGCCACCAAAACGCTGCTGAAGGTCGTTTATCCTGCCTAAAAAAGACTTAAATTCTAATTTTTCTAAAATTGGTGATAAGACGCTTGTATCAAACCCTTTTAATTTGCAATCTTCTAAATCAAATTCTATCGGAACATCTAAAACTATAGTTGCCAAATAGCGAGACTTCTCGGCATCTTCTTTACCTGCTGCCAGTTTTTTCTGAGTTGCACCTTTAATTTCATCTAAGGCAGCATAAACATTTTCAAGTGAACCGTATGTATTCAGCAGTTGCACTGCTGTTTTTTCCCCAATTCCCTTGACACCAGGAATATTATCTGATTTATCACCACAAAGAGCTTTGAAATCAACAATTTGTGAAGGTAAAACGCCCATTTTCTCTTTGACTTGTTCTGCTTCAAATTCTGTGATGCTATTTGTGGAGCGTTTTAGAGCATCTGGACTAAAATTCAGAACAGTAATTTCTTTGTCAGAATCGATCAATTGAAATAAATCGCGATCGCCAGTTAAAATCTTCACCCTATACCCAGCCGCAGTTACTCGCTGTGCTAAGGTTCCCAAAACATCATCAGCCTCAAAACCAGGGGCAGTGAAAAAGGGTAGATTGAAGCCATTCAGCAACTCATGCAGGTTTGCTAAGTCGGGAATGAAGTCTTCTGGCGTTTCCGGGCGATCGGCTTTATAAGTCTCGTCGGCTTCGTGGCGAAAAGTTGCCTCAGCCAAATCAAAAGCGATCGCCATTGCTTGAGGCTGTTGTGTTGCCATTACCTCCAACAGGCACTTTACAAAACCAAAACATATACTGGTAGGAATCCCCGTTTTGGTACGCAGTCCTCCATCTCGCCCTTTGGCGAAAGCAAAGTATGAACGATAAGCTAAGGAGTGTCCATCTACGAGGATGAACGTGGGGCGTGTTGCAGTTGCAGAATTGAAAGTTTCAGACATAGCCCTATTTTAGCCAGAAGCCTTGTCACATAGTTAGCAATTTCAGATGCTCGTTTAGCTTGGCTTTGGCGACAATAGCGCGATTTTTGCGTACCAATCGGTATTGATATTATTTTAGACAAAGCAATGTCTACGTATTCGCAGCTTTAGTACGGAAGCCAAGTAGAACCAACTTTTAGCAGGGATACTAGCCCAATTAAGTACGTGAGTATAAACATACTAACCAGATAGTAACCAGATCCCCAACTTATCACCAGAAGTCGGGAATCTATCTCCTGAGCATTTTATATTTAATTAGGTTGACCTAGCTTACTTTTCAGGAACCAACAAAAACTCGCTTAATCTTTCGACATAATATTACCCTATAAAAGCCTCTTTGCCTTAGCAAAACTTTATATATATCAATCAAAAAGTCTATTTCTCGAAGGAACTTAAACATAATAACTTTACATAAAGTTACGTGTATTCATCAAGACTACAAGCAGATTTTCAGAGTTAGAAATAAGTTAGTAATCCCGTAATGATTCGTTTCAGAAAAGCATCTCCGATCATGACAACAAAACTATTCAACACTCTGGCTGCTGCCACAACTTTGGCAGGAATCGTTGCGACTTCTGGAGTAGCTAATGCAGCTTCTCTCTCGTACAGTAGTTCCCTTGATTACGATTTGACGGATATCATTGAAGCATCCCTGAGCGTCCAAAAGTTTGACTCATCTTTAGGCACTCTTCAAGGTGTAACAATAGAATTTACTGGCGACATCCTTGGAAATGCAGGTTTTGAAAATAGGAGTCAAACTGCGAGCCTGGTGGCATTAAATCTCACCAGTGAATTCAGCTTACAACTAAATAATCAGTCTCTATTTGCACTCAATCCAGGATATAGTTACAGTTACCAAACTGCTAAATATGATGGTACCACTGATTATAGTGGCACCTCTGGAAAGACTGTTTCTAACTTAACTGCCACACAATCGGGTATACAGTCTTTCACTAATACGCAATTCTTGCAGTCATTCATTGGTAATGGCAACATAGACTTTTTGTTCACAGCTTTAGCTGAATCAGTAGTTGCAGGATCGGGCAACATTAGATCCTATGTTGATACTTATGCCAAATCAGGTATCAAAGTAACTTATAACTACGATGAGGCTAAATCAGTACCTGAACCCTCTGCCACACTTGGAGTTGGTTTAATTGCTGGGCTTTGTTTGTTGTCACAACGCAAAAAAAGCTGGCTCAAGATGCCTAATTCATAGATTTTTTTGAATAGGTAGGTTTTTACCATTCCATTTATCAGTCAGTCTATTTAATTTAAATGAAAATGCCCGATTTTTTCGAGAATCGGGTTTTTTATTGCGCCTATTAGCCAGAATTTTAACAATTTCATTGTGTGACTCAGCATCCTCACAGTATGAAAATTTGGTTGTTGATTTGGTTGACTAGAGAAGCCAATTTTTTCTACTATTCCCCACTGGTCGCTAGAGCCTGTTAACCTCTTACTGGAAGTTAAAATCTAGGAAATTATGCAGAAAGTATCTGCCACACATTTGGCATCTACCGATCATCAGGCTGTTGCAAAAGACATTAAACTACTAGTTTTGGATATAGATGGCACGATCGCTGGACACTCTAACACCATTAGTACAGGTGTTAAGCAAGCTATTATTGCGGCGCAAGCACGAGGAATTCAAGTGGCGATCGCTACCGGTCGAATGTATCGTTCAGCTTTGCACTTTCACCAAGACATCGGCTCTACCTTACCATTAATGGCTTATCAGGGAGCCTGGATTCAAGACCCGATCACCCAAAAAGTTCATCGCCATTGGGTTGTTTCCAGAGAAATCGCCCACCAGTTACTCGACTATTTTGAACAACCTGAGTTGCGATCGCTTCTATCTGTCCACTTTTACATCAATGATCAGCTATACGTCCGTGAGTTAACCAGAGAAACCCAAATGTATGCAGAACGTTCTGGTATTACGCCGATTCCTGTGGGTGATTTGCGTCAAGCCTTAACGAATGAACCGACCAAAATTCTTGCTTTGTGTGATGACACTGATGTGATCGACAAGCTATTAGGAAATTTGCGCCGCCAATACACACCCGCTGAACTTTATCTGACAACATCTGTTGCTACCTTTTTTGAAGCAACGAACGCCTCTGTAAATAAGGGGACAGCTGTACGTTACCTAGCCGAAGAATTATTAGGATTACAGTTAGCCAATGTTATGGCGATTGGTGATAACTTCAATGATGTGGAAATGCTGGAGTACGTTGGACTTGGTGTAGCTATGGGCAACGCACCAGCAGCAGTACAAGCGATCGCTAAGTGGGTAGCTCCTAGCGTAGAAGAAGATGGGGCAGCAGTAGCAATTGAAAAGTTTTTACTGTAGTGAGGGAACTTTTTTAAACCTAACCCATATAAATCAGAAAGGACACCGACGACTGGCCGTGTTTCGTCTCGGTGCCCTAGCTGGTTCGCTCCTCACACACCTGCTAATGTAGCCGAGGTAGTGCATTGAGTCAATAGCTATATTAAAGTTTTTATTTTTACCTAAGCGACATTACTGATTTATAACTCCAAAGGCGCAAAAACACCCAGGTTTTCCTCTAGGACAAATCTTAATACTGACTGAGTAGCCATGAGCAATCCGAGTCTGGCTTGGGCTAGCTCTGGTGATTTAATTTTTACCTCACCCCAAATCCGGCAATTAGACCAGAACTTTTCAAAAGCTTGGCTCAAATTCAGCGCCACTTTTTCCCATTTCACAGAACCGTTAACATCAGGGCACTCCATATCGTCTATCACTTGTATTAACTCGCCAATTAGCCGCCGTTCATCTGGGTGATTTAGCCGCAGTACTCCGTCACAATTAAGCCAAGGTAGAGGGTTAGGAGAGATAAGATCCCAAAAAGCTGGACTAGTATTTGGAACTGGTTCTCTAAGTTTAATCAACCCCTCTCGATGAGCTAAAAGCACTAGGGAACAGCAGCGTGCGTGAGCATATTGAACAGCAAATTGGGGATTGGGGATTAGAGATTGGGGAACTCGGGGCCCCCTCTGGGGATAAGGGGTAATGGGGATTGGCTTTAGTAGTCCCCCTTGTCCCCTTGTCCTCTCATCACCCTCATCACCCCCATCACCCCCAGTCCCCAGTCCCCAGTCCCCAATCCCCAATCCCCCCAAACTCCCGGCTACGAGACTTTGTAACCAAGTCGCTAATGTTGAGTGAGTTAATTCAAAATGTATCAAACCAGGGGGAACTATTTGGACACTAAAAACGTCGCCACAGATTCCTGATATATCTGAAGCGATCGCACTGGCAAGCTCCATCGCTTTTCGATTCTGAGATTTTGATAGTCGTAGGGACACACTTGAGGTGTATAAAACTCTATTATCATCTCTACCTTTATGTAGAGGAATTTTCTCATCTTTTATGCATTGATTTTCTGCTTTATAAGTATCAATGCTTAGTGAATTTATTAAATAACTGTAAATTAGCTGCTTGATTGACGTATATCTGCTAATTGGTAATTTATAATGCACGTAATATTTCTTAAGTCATCATGTAAGATATATTTGTTACATTTCTGTCATCTGTCTTGCGGTATAAATTTAATTTAGATGAAGAAAAATGAGAAGAGGATAAAATTTGATGAATAATCGATAAATAGTAAGTAAACTTTACTACCATCATTGTACAGTAGGAAGTATAACAAAAGAGTAGAGAGTAATTTGCTTTCTATTCTTTGGATTGGCTGGCGCTGTTAGGCGTTAAGCCTGCCTCGCCAACACAAAGACACTCCTTGCACCCTTTTATTTACGTCTTTGTCTTCAGCCGAACGCTCTTTGTTACCTATGCAATCTCCATCCTCCTTTTCTGAGGCATCACGGCCTTTTTTGACTTGGCAACGCATTCTTGACTGGGCTCAAGAACACTACCGCTGCCGCACCTTTAGCAAAGATGAGCGCATTCCAGCCCGGCCTGGATTGCTGTATTTGGTGCAAAGGGGTGCGATCCGCATGGTAGGAACCGCACAAGTTAGTGCGACTGCTAGTCAGCTAACGTCTCGACGAATTAACAGAACTCCAGAAGAAGCGTTCTTGGGTTTTGTGGGAGCGGGACAGCCATTTGAAATTGTTGCTCAATCACCATTCACACTCCAGGCTTACGCCCATGTTGATCAAACTGCGGTGCTGTGGATGTACTGGCACGATTTAGACAATTGGCCTCACTTCCGTCGCGAAGTTATGGATGCCTTTAGGTATCAGCACCAGCGTAAGCTGCTGTGGCTGAGTGCCTTGGGACAACGCCGCACAATTGACCGACTCTTAGGATTTCTCACATTGTTAATTGAGGAATATGGAGAGCCAGCTATGAGCGACACTGATCCTGATGTGATTCGCGGCTATGCTCTGCCCTTCCCCCTCACCCATGCCCAAATTGGTAGCGCGATTGGTTCTACTCGTGTCACCGTCACCCGCTTGATGGGTAAGCTGCGTCAACGTGGCTTAATCCTGACTCAAGGGGATAATCTAATCTGCTTGCCAGCGGAATCGATTAATAGAGCTGGTTAAGGTAGAGTTCAGAGCGGCGATTTCCGCCACTCTGTCTTGAGTGCGATGGGGCTACGCCCTATTGGAAGCGATCGCAGGAGTCAGCGAATTTTGACAAACCCTGCTTGGGTAATCATTTCCTGTCCCTGCTCAGTCAGCAGTAAGTTGGCATAAGCCACACCTGCTTGCTGCTCAGTCTGACCATTCTGTTTGACCACCACAAACAGATTGCGGGTAATCGGGTATTTTCCTGATTGGAAAGCTTCAATGTTCAACTTGTTCCGTTTACCAGGACATTCAGACGGGAGGACAGAAGGTTCTTGGTATGGAGCAATGTATTGCCCTTGCGTCCGCCCCAACGGCAAGGCTTTGATTGAGCATTGAGGAATCACCTCTGGGGCAGAAGCGTAGTAGATGCTACCAGGACTACCAGCTAATTTTTGCAAGGCTTGGGTGGTTGTGGAGATAAATTCCACATTGGAGCTGAAAGCTTGACCACCCAAGATGTCTTGGACAAAAAGTTCCACTGTACCGCCATCAGCAATGCGGCGAGAATAGGGCTTAATCGGGATATTGGGGCCGCCCACCTGGCTCCAATTATTGATTTTGCCTGTGTAAATTGACTTTAACTGTTCTATCGTTAGTCCTGGGATATTCAGGTTGGGATTAACTGCAACTGCTAAACCATCAATTGCCACAGGAATTTGTTTTAAACTGAACCCACGCTGCTGGGCACGACTTAATTCCTGATCTAAAACTGGTCGGGAGGAGTGGGCAAAGGCTAGTTGACCATCTATTAACGACTGGATGCCAGTACCAGAACCAGGAGATGCAGTGCTGGGTTCTACATAGCGCAGCCGTAACTCTGGCCGCGCGGCTTGAATTGCTGAATCAACTACCAATCGAATCGGTGCCCAAGATGTACTGCCACCGTAATTGAATAATCCTGTAGGAACATCCTTTACTGAAGTGAAAGTATTGCCACTAGGTTGTTCCGATCCGGTTTGGGGCGTTTTGGTGTTACCAGAATTAATTGTATTTAGCTCGACACCAGATTTTCTAGTAAACCACCAAAAACCGCCAGCTATTAGCCCGACGGTGATTAGGATGGATAATACAAGAATAGTTGTTTCATTTTTTTGGGACATAGTATGATTACCCGCGTGTCCATTCAATATAAGTGCTTGACTTGATAAGTGCTTGCTACTTGAGATTGTATTTTGGAAGACGGGTGTTTTATTAAAAATGCTGACAAATCCTCACTTCTTACTACAATAGATGCCAAGGTATAATAAATTTTCTCTGGATTAATCGTCTCTTTTCTCAAGGCTTGAATGTTGTTGACATCCTCACCGACCTAAAGGCGCTCTTAAGAAGGAGTAATAAGTAATAAGTAATAAGTAATAAGTAAATACTCATTACTCATTACTCATTACTCCTTACTCATTACTTTAAAGCCGTTCTAGAAGCACGAAGCTTCAGACCCAAATATGTGGTGAGGATAAGTTGTTAGTTGATACTAAGAATTTTCCCCATAAAGCTCAATTTCTCATCTTGAGGGTTTTTCCAGGTTAACGATTGGTTAATTTTTAATTTTTTATTGCTGATTAACGCACTGGTTCAAAGTCATAGCCAGTGCGGGAGCGAGAACCAGGAACAATTTTTACAAGTTGGACTGGCGCATTGCGATCGCCTGATGCTAAAAATCGAATTGTGCCAGAAGCGCCGCTGGTAGAAAATTCAGATGACAAGAGTGCTTGTTGGACTCCCGATCGCGTGGGATTACTTTCTAATGCCGCAATTAGAGCCACAGTGGCATCATAACTGAGGGCGCTTCGCCAACTCACATCACCACCCCATAACTGCCGCGATTTCTGAGGAAAATCTGATTTGCGATCGCCCTCAATATGCCAGGGAACTGCCACTATCATTCCCGCAGCTTGCTCTCTGCCAATTTCTAAAGTTTTAACGGTGTAAACATCATCTCCTCCTAACAGAGTTAACCGTTTCTGGTTAATCTGAACTACTTGCAGGGCTTTATCGAGAGTTTCAGCGTTAGCAGCTAGCATCATTACTTCTGCGCCTTGCTTAGTTGCTTGTTCTACACTTTTAGCCGCACTAAAATCCGCTTTGGATAAGTCAAATTCGCTAGATACCTGTCCACCCTCTAGGGAAACAGATGAAACAAACTCCGACTTTAAAGACTGGCTATAGTTACTCTGAGAATTAAAGAAAACCACTGCATTTTTTTTCTGCAAGGTTCTCACCATGTAGTTGGCTAAACTTCTCGCAGCCATAAAATCACTGGGAACCGTGCGAAAAACGTAGCGGCTAAAGTTAGAAATTTTGACAGATGTGCTGGTAGGAGAAATTGCTACAAGTTTTCCAGAGGTATAAATAGTACCTGCGGCTAAGGTGGAATCGCTAGTATTGGGCCCAACTACACCTAAGACTTCAGAATTGCTAACTAGGCTAGAAGCAATTTGTTTGGCTATTTCTGGATTGTCGTCGTCATTAGCTATCCCTACCCTCAACGGCACTCCCTTGACTCCACCAGATGTATTAATTTCATTTTGGGCTTGAGCAACACCACGTAAAATTTCTAAAGAAACATTGGGGTCAGTGCCGAATGGTACAGAAGCCGCAATAGTGTAACTCTTGGAAGAACCGATCCGGGCATTGTTAAGAAAGATCAGTGCTTCTGGATCGTTACGGTTGAGTTTTAGGGCGGCTGTGAAATTGGCGATCGCTTTGTCATAACTTTTATTAGCGATCGCCTGTACTCCTTCTTTTTTAACTGGAGAAATGTCACCCTGAGTAAAGGATTGTTCCCCAAAACTAATGCGGTCTTTGCTTTCTGGTTCTGGGTTTTGAGTGATGGTATTACCAATTTTGACCCCAGAGTTGTTAGTAAACCACCAAAAACCACTGCCAACTATTCCAACTGTCAGCAGCAGAGCCAAAGCTAAAATTGTGGTTTCATTCTTTTGTGACATGAACAAATTTGAATAAAGTAAATATGTTTATTATTTGATTATTTAGCTAAATCTAAACATTCTGATCATTTAATTCTGACAAATCCAGCTTTTTCGATTAGTTCTTGACCTTGAGATGTCAGCAGCCAATTTGCATAAGCTTCGCCAGCTTGCTGATCTGTTTGACCATTCTGTTTAACGATTACAAATAAATTGCGGGTAATTGCATAATCTCCACTACGAAATACCTGAGTATTCAACTGATTACGCCTACTAGGACATTCAGATTGAGGTACAAAGGGTTCTTGGTAGGGAGGCACAAATTGACCACTTGTCCGCCCTAGTGGTAGGGATTTAATCGTACACTGGGGTACAACCTCCTTTCAAGGGTAGGTATTTAATAAAGGCGTATTTTTGCAGGTAAAATACTATCTAGCTTTTATCAGCAGAATTACTACGGGTGCAGGAGGGTGAATGCAAGTAGGAAAAAGCGAGGAATTAAGAGAATGGACTAGAAAAGTAATTGAAAAAATGCCAAATCTCACAAAACCTCAAGCTGTTGTACTGGCAATGTGGACTTTTGGGATAGTAATGACCCAATCAAGTGGACTGACAACGGTTTCAGTATTTTTAGCAGAACTACTGGGTAAAAAGGAGAATACTATACGTCAGCAACTGCGGGAATGGTATCGAGACGCAGAAGATAAAACAAAAACTGGTCGAACTTCATTGGATGTGACATCTTGTTTTAGTCCACTACTATCTTGGATTCTAAGTCTTTGGCCTAAAGGTGAAAAACGTCTAGCATTGGCAGCAGATGCTTCAACTTTAAGCGATCGCTTTACTGTATTAGCAATTAGCATTGTTTACCGTGGCTGTGGAATTCCAATTGCCTGGAAAATAGTTGAAGCTACCATTCCTGGAAGTTGGAAACCTCACTGGGAAGAATTATTTCGCCATATAGACAAAACTGTACCACCAGATTGGTTTGTAATTGTCACCACAGATAGAGGGCTTTATGCTGAGTGGTTGTATCAACAAATCTTGAACTGTGGTTGGCATCCTTTTATGCGGATTAACCTTCAGGGGCAGTTTCAAATTAAAGGTACTGTTTCTTGGCTACCTCTAAATACTCTTGTTCGAGAAGTTGGTCAGTCATTTGAGTCATTGGTAACTTGTTTCAAAAGTAACCCGATTGAATGTACATTGTTAGCCCGTCATGACGAGGGCTATGCCGAACCTTGGTTAATTCTCACCGATTTACAACCCGAAGTTGCGGATGCTTGTTGGTATTCGATGCGCTCTTGGATTGAATGTCTATTTAAAGACGGTAAAAGAGGTGGTTTTGCTTGGCATCAAACTAAAATGACAGATACCAAACGAGCCGAGAGACATTGGTTAGCGATCGCAATCGCTACTTTATGGCAGGTTAGTGTTGGAGGTGCTATTGATGCCAATTTGCCTATTAGTAGTTTAGACGAATTACCACAAACCCACGTTGCACGACGCAATTTGAAAAATAGTGTCTTCCATCGTTGTCTCTCATGTTTCCGTCGTGGATTTTTAGTGATTAAGGCTGCCGTTCTTAATCGTCTTCCCCTACCTCAAGGTAGCTTTTTCCCTGAACCTTGGCCTTCCTTGACTCCACAACTCCATGTCTCTCAAATCACCCTCTCTACTGCCTGATTTTTAAATACCTACCCTTGAAAGGGTACAACCTCTGGGGCCGAAGCATAGTAAATTGCGCCAGTATTCACTGCTACTTTTCGTACTGCTTCTGTAGTCGTGCCAATGTAACTAACGTTGATACCAAAATTCCCTTTATTTAAAACATTTTCGACAAAAAATTCTACTGTTCCCCCAGCTTCTTTGCTGCGAGAGTAGACTGTAATTGGTAAATTTGGCCCACCTACCTGTTGCCAATTAGTAATCTTGCCTGTGTAGATGTCTTTGAGTTGGGCGACAGTTAAACCAGGGATATTGAGATTGTGGTTAACTGCGATCGCAATGCCATCAATCGCCACTGGTATTTCTTTCAAACTAAATTCTTTTTGTTTAGCTTCTGTATTTTCTTCAGCTTTCACTGAGCGAGAAGATTGAGAAAAAGCCAGTTGATTATCTATCAACATCCGAATGCCTGTTCCCGATCCTGCTTGACCTGAAGGAGGTTGAGTGTAGCGTAAAATAAACCGAGGGCATTGAGTTTGTAGTACGAAGTCTACGTCTTTACGGATGGGTGCCCAGGTTGTGCTACCACCATAGTTAAATGTCCCCTCTGGAAGATTTGCCACGTTACATCTGTTGACAAACTGGTTTATGGGATTACTTGTATTACCAGTCTCCGAAGGTTTAGAAACAGTTCCACTCAATTGCGCCCACCGTTCCATAAGAAACCATAGACCACCAAATATTAAACCAATAGTGATGATAACGGCTAAAAAAAGACTAAGTGTTTCGTTTTTCTGAGACATTATGTGGCTGTTAGCACCAGGAGTTTTTAAAGTAAGAGAGATAATAATTTATAAATAAGTCGAAATACGGCTGTCAGTGAAATGGCTACTAAGCCTGCGGCAACTGCTAAAAAAACTACCTCCTGAATCCCAAGAACCCCTCGTAAAAAGGGGAGAAAAAAAATAATCGCAAAAGTAATTGCCGGAATAATTAATAAATCGAACTTCTCAATCCACCGTCTGGTTTGAGCAAATGTCAGTATCCCTAAAATTACACACGCAACACTTAAAGTAATTATTAGGTCTTTTACGAGACTGAAGAGAGCGATCGCGATCAATGCACCCTCAAATCCACTAAACGCCGCCCCACCCAATAATTCCAGTGTAGAAAAGGCTGGTTGACTTGGTGGACGACGGGGGACGACAGGACTGGAACTTTTGGGTGGTTGTGGCGGGAGGGTTACAGAGGGTGAGTTAAGTTGTGTAGAGGCTTGAGCCGCCTGTGAGTTAAGTGCAACTAGAACCTCCTGGGCTGACTGGAAGCGCTGATTAGCGGCAGGTAGGAGCATCTTGTCTAAAATGTCAGCAAGGCGAGGATTGACACTAACTTGTGTTCGCCATTTCCACTGGTTGCTATAGGCATCAAATAGTTGAATTGCTTCCTGATTTGTTAACAAGGTAATCAGAGTTACAGCTAAAGCGTATAAATCTGTAGATGGGAATACTTGACCCCCAGCCATCTGCTCAGGTGGTGCAAATCCCATAGAATAAATTCCTGTGGAAGAAGCCGCAGAACCAGATGCAGCATTTGTGACTTGTTTAACTGCGCCAAAATCTAGTAAAAAAAGTTTACCATCACGACGACGCATGATGTTAGAAGGTTTAATGTCTCTGTGGATAATGCCTCTGTCATGGACAAACTCTAATACCTTCAGGATTTCTTGCAATACCTCTAACACCTGCTTCTCAGAAAATTTGCCCTGTTGAACTAATTCTTCCTCTAGGTTTTGCCCATTAATGTATTCTTGCACCAAGTAAAAAAATTGGTCTTGCTCTCCTGCTTGCAAGCTATTAACTATCACTGGAAAGAAGGCAAATAAGTCAGGAATTTGATCGTGATCGTTACCAAGTTGTGCTAAAACTTCTGCTTCTCTCTCAAACATCAACTGTGCTTGTTGCAGTTGAGTTAAGGTTAAATTTCCCGCTGGTTGGAACTGCTTAACTACGCATTGACGCATTCCCGGTATTCGGCGATCGCGTGCCAAAAAGGCCGCTCCAAACCCGCCCCTTCCCAGCAGCTTCGTTGGCACGTATCGACCATCTAGCATCAGTGGCATTCCACAGGTAGTGCAATACTTTTGCTGGGTTGTTTTCAGTGTCGTAACATCATCTAAATCAGAAAAATAGTTTTGCGGTCGTGGACAACGTGGACGAGTGCAGTAAACTTCCATTTTCGTGATTAGTCAAAATAATTCGTAATTTATAATACTCGCCATTCGCGTAGCGTCTCGTAGAGAAAGCGAGAAGCAAGCAACGTAATTCGTAATTAGTTCAGCTTACAGAGAAACTAAATTTCTTAATGAGGAACAGGAACTTTTTTTTCTGATGTTAAACCCTTGGCTTGCCTACAGCACCCTGCACGAACAGCGATAGGTTAATAATTACGAATTACGAATTACGTTAGCGCAGCGGTAGCGAGTCCGCGAGCGTCATTACGAATTATTTGGTCAAATGACCTAATTTTATTCTTCGCTGGAGGAGATGGGTGTTGCTATCTCTAATGTAGTTAACACTATGTTTTTTTGTGCTAATTTTAACACATCTTGATTCCATCCTGGGTTAGCAAATTGGGGCAAAATTTCTTGACTAAAGGCTTCTGCGGCCTTGGATCTATAGCGATTGGGATTAAAAATCAGCCACAGTGTCCGTTTGACAACGACGCCTTCAATGTTGGCAAAGTGGAGAACGCCCATTTGTAACTCTTTAGCGATCGCACTTGTTGAGACAAAGGCAGCCCCCAAACCAGATTGGACAGCATTTTTAATGGCTTCAATGGAATTCAATTCCATTTCCACCTTCAAACGTCTGGTATCAATTTCACAGCGTGCTAGCACTTGGTCAATTACTTTGCGGATAGTCGATTGGGAATCTAGGGCAATGAATTGTAATTTATATAGGTCTTCTTTTTGGATTTTTTCAAGTTTGGCAAAGGGATGAAAGACAGGTAAAATCAGCGCTAGTTCGTCTTCAGCGTAAGGAATAACTTCTAAAGATTCCGACAGTTCCCCAGGAATTTCACCGCCGATAATCGCTAGATCAACTTGTCCGTTAGCGACACTCCAAGCAGTCCGTCGGGTGGAGTGGACGTGTAATTGCACCGCCACATCGGGATATTTTTGTCGAAACATCCCGATCATTCTGGGTAAAAGATAAGTGCCGGTGGTTTGAGAAGCACCGACAATTAAAGTACCGCCTTGGAGATTTTGTAAATCCTCGATCGCACGGCAAGTTTCCTGACACAGGCTGAGGATTTTTTCACCGTAGCTTAAGAGTAGATGCCCGGCTTCGGTTAATTGGGCGCGTCGTCCTCCACGGTCGAATAAGGGGACATCGAGTTGCCGTTCGAGATTTTGCACTTGCAAACTCACGGCGGGCTGTGAGACATAAAGACTATCAGCGGCACGCTTGAAGCTTCCTTCAACAGCGATCGCTTTCAGGATACGTAACTGATCTAAAGTGAAAGGAAGGTCAGACATAAGGCTCAACCCACAAACTTTTAAAGGAGCAGATGCACGCAATGAATCCGGTTTGGCAGCAATCAGCCGGACATGATTTGTTGCATATTGAACTTGAAGGCTTGACTCGAAAAAGACAGTAGCACAACATCTTGACTAAAGTCCCCTTTTGAATACTTTGTGGTATTGGTTGTACTGAATTCAATTTTCTTTAAATTACTTCACCGGTGTATATGCTGCTGATTTCTTGGTTGACACCCAGTCATTTTGTCATACTGGGGTTACAAATAGTTTTTGCGATCGCTCACAGTGGAGGCGCTGCTTTGCGTCCTTGGGCAGAAAAGTATATTGGCCCAAGGCTTTATCGCATTCTCTTTGCATTAGTCAGCCTACCGTTGGCTGTGATATTAATTATTTACTTTTTTGGGCACCGCTATGATGGTTTGCAACTTTGGCAGGTACAAGGAGTGCCTGGAGTACGAGAATTTGTTTGGCTGCTGTCAGCAATCTCGTTTTTGTTTTTATATCCTGCTACCTTCAATCTACTAGAAATTGCTGCCATTCAAAAGCCCCAAGTTCATCTCTACGAAACAGGAATTATTCGGATTACCCGTCATCCCCAGATGGTAGGACAAATAATTTGGTGTGTTGCCCATACTCTATGGTTGGGTACTACCTTTACTCTTGTGACTTCCATTGGATTGGTGTTACATCACTTGTTTGGGGTTTGGCACGGGGATCGCCGTTTGAGCGATCGCTATGGGGAAACTTTTGAACTTGCCAAACAGCGGACTTCAATTATTCCCTTTAAAGCAATTATTGACGGGCGTCAATCTCTCAAATGGCAGGAATTTCTACGTCCTGCCTATTTGGGAGTTGCCATTTTTATAGCTTTGCTTTGGTGGTCGCACCCTCTGTTACTGGAAGCAACCAGTAGGATAGCATGGTAAATTCAGGTGATCCCCAGTGTCAGCAGAAAATCCGAAATAGATAGAAATTTAAGCTTATCAATTACCCCAAATCAATGTAGGATAAATTCAAATATCTATCAGTGGGGGTGCATTCAGTCAGCTTAAGATTCTATGTCGGTAGTCATTAGTCAATTGCCTTTCCTTGGGAGTTAATGGCAGATTCAGTCAATCCCCAGGCAGCCACGGTAGTCAGGAATTTAACATCAAAAAAAGCCAACGCTATTTCTACGTTAGCTTTTTTGTCAGAGACACATTATGCTCAATTTTTATCTAATTATTCTGTGTCCTGAAAGTTGGTGTCCTAAAAGCATCTATCGGCAGTTAGTGATTTGCCAATCCTTCACCGAAGTTAGTGCTGAGTGCTGAGTCCTGAGTCCTGAGTAAAATCAAGCAATTTAGTATTCATTGCTTGGTAATTAGTCCCAAGCCCCCTTGTACTCTAGAAGAAAAAGAAACGAGTTCCTCATTCAATCCCCTAACTTTAGTTATGGACTTATACTCAGCACGGGTTAAATGCCCCCTACTGCGAACAGGACTCGGAACTCAGCACCACTGAATTCAGTGGTGATAGCTAGTTTGATATAAAAACCTTAATAATCCAAGAGGCGTCATGGTGTTGTCGGTTAGTGAGCGGACATTTACTCAAGAAGTTTTAGAATCTCCTATTCCTGTTTTAGTTAATTTTGAAGCACCCTGGTGTGGCTTGTGTCGGATTATCCACCCACTGTTGTTGCAATTTCAAGCCCAATGCGGGGAAGAAATTAAATTAGTTAGCGTTAACGCCGATCAAAATTTTAAATTGTCTACTACTTATAGGCTAAAATCACTACCCACTTTACTATTGATTGAAAATGGTACCATTCGCCATCGCTTGGAATGCTTTCGCGGCAGAGAAGATTTACGTCTAGCTTTAGAAGAGATTAAAGCCAGCTACAGCAATTACCCCAAAATGTACAAAAGTTCCAAAACAGTGGACTTAGAGTGTCGTTCAGCTTGATGGATACTGGGTATTGGGCATTGGGCATGGGGCATGAGGCATAGGACAAATGACAAATGACCAATGATAAATGACGAGTGACAAATGACCAATGACGAGTGACCAAATCTAAAACCATGCTTAACACCCCACCCAATGACCTTTGGGTGGGTTATTTTATGCTAAAGGGTGTGTGTCACAATTATTAACAGTTCCGACACGCTATTCAAGAATTCTAAAAGTAGGCGTCAGTGATGGAAGTAATCTATCAGTATGCCTGGCTGATTCCGGTGTTCCCTCTTTTTGGGGCAATGCTGGTCGGTCTAGGGTTAATCTCGTTTAATCAGGTGACAAACCGCCTACGGCAGCTTAACGCTGTGGTGATTATCTCCATGATGGCAGCAGCTATGGGGCTATCCTTTGCCTTGTTGTGGAGTCAAATTCAAGGACACCCGGCTTATCTCCGCACCTTTGAGTGGGCGGCCGCTGGCAATTTTCACCTGAGCATGGGCTACACTATTGACCACCTGACAGCCCTAATGCTGGTGATTGTCACAACGGTAGCCTGTTTAGTCATGGTTTACACCGATGGCTACATGGCTCACGATCCCGGCTACGTGAGGTTTTACGCCTATCTCAGTTTGTTTGGCTCCTCAATGTTAGGTCTGGTGGTCAGCCCCAACCTAGTACAGATTTATATATTCTGGGAACTGGTGGGAATGTGTTCCTACTTGCTGGTCGGTTTTTGGTACGATCGCAAGTCAGCGGCCGATGCGGCACAAAAAGCCTTTGTAACCAACCGCGTAGGCGACTTTGGTTTGTTACTCGGCATTTTAGGGCTGTTCTGGGCAACAGGAAGCTTTGATTTTAATATCATGGGCGATCGCCTCGCCCAACTCGTCGAATCAGGTTCTATCAGCAATTTTCTCGCTGTCCTGTTTGCGATTTTAGTTTTCTTAGGGCCAGTTGCAAAATCAGCCCAATTCCCTCTCCATGTCTGGCTACCAGACGCAATGGAAGGCCCCACCCCCATTTCTGCCTTGATTCACGCGGCAACAATGGTGGCAGCGGGTGTTTTCCTCATTGCCCGGATGTACCCAGTATTTGAAGACGTTCCAGCCGCAATGAATGTCATTGCCTATACTGGGGCGTTTACGGCGTTTTTGGGGGCAACCATTGCCATTACCCAAAACGACATCAAAAAGGGCTTGGCTTACTCCACCATTTCCCAACTTGGTTACATGGTGATGGCAATGGGAATAGGTTCCTACAGTGCTGGACTATTCCACCTGATGACCCACGCCTATTTCAAAGCGATGCTGTTCTTGGGTTCAGGTTCAGTAATTCATGGTATGGAAGGTGTCGTTGGACACGACCCCGCCTTAGCTCAAGATATGCGGCTGATGGGTGGACTGCGAAAGTATATGCCCGTCACATCAATTACCTTTTTGATTGGTTGCTTGGCAATTTCTGGTATTCCGCCTTTTGCTGGCTTCTGGTCAAAAGATGAAATTCTGGGTAAGGCTTTTGAGGCTAATCCACTCCTCTGGTTGATTGGCTGGCTAACTGCCGGGATTACTGCTTTCTATATGTTTAGAATGTATTTCATGACATTTGAAGGCAAATTCCGGGGTACTGACGAGAAAATCAAGGAAAAACTCAAGAAAGCTGCGGCCACAATTGTCCTGGAATTAGAGTCAGAAGAACTAGCCCCGAATTTTGGGCCTGGGGCGATGAAGAAAGGAGAATTAGCGGCAACTAGTCAGCAGCATGATTCCCATGACTCCCACGGGCATCACAGCGACTCCCCCCACGAATCGCCGTGGACAATGACGCTGCCGTTGGCACTGTTGGCTGTGCCTTCGATTTTGATTGGTTTGGTGGGAACTCCTTACGCCAATTATTTTGAAGAGTTTATCTTTCCTCCTAGCGAAACTCTCTCCGAAGTTATAGAAAAGGCTGCCGAGTTCAATCCGACGGAATTTTACATCATGGCGGGTGCTTCAGTCGGAATTTCTTTAATTGCGATTACCCTGGCTTCGCTGATGTATTTGCGCCGTAAAATTGACCCAGCTGCGATCGCTGCTCAAATCAAACCACTTTACGAACTATCCCTCAACAAGTGGTACTTTGATGACATTTACCATCGGGTTTTTGTCCTCGGCTTGCGTCGCCTAGCTAGACAAGTTATGGAAGTTGACTTCCGCGTTGTCGATGGTGCTGTTAACCTCACAGGCTTTTTCACCCTTGTTAGCGGTGAAGGTCTGAAGTACCTAGAAAACGGTCGCGCTCAATTCTATGCCTTGATTGTATTTGGGGCGGTTTTGGGCTTAGTAATTGTCTTTGGTGTCACCTAACGTAGAGACGTAATATATTACGTCTCTACATACGTTTTACATAGCGTATCAATTAGTGATTAGGCAATAACTATGTTGTATAAAGATGAAGGCAAGGATATAGATTTACCTACCTTCATCTTTCTTTATTTTTATTAAATCAACCTAACGAGGAAGACCAAATACCGAAAAAGCTGTTAGTTAATAACTAGTGACTTTTTGCCAAACATGATTTTGATAGCAGACAAATTGTGATGAATACAGCTAATTTCCCGTGGCTGACGACGATTATTCTGTTGCCAATAGCCGCGTCGCTACTTCTTCCCATCATCCCTGACAAAGAAGGCAAAACAGTGCGCTGGTACTCCCTCGTCGTAGGGCTGATAGATTTTGCACTAATTGTTTACGCTTTTTATACTGGGTATGATTTCTCCAATCCAGATTTGCAGTTGGTGGAAAGTTACCCCTGGGTACCACAATTGGGTTTGAATTGGTCAGTAGGGGCTGATGGCTTATCCATGCCCCTAATTATTTTGACTGGATTCATTACCACGCTGGCGATTTTAGCAGCTTGGCCTGTCACCTTCAAGCCCAAGCTATTTTACTTCTTGATTTTGGCAATGTATGGCGGTCAGATCGCCGTGTTCGCTGTCCAGGATATGCTGTTGTTTTTCCTGGTGTGGGAACTGGAACTGGTACCGATATACTTTCTGCTGTCGATTTGGGGAGGTAAAAGACGGCAGTATGCAGCGACCAAATTTATTTTATACACCGCCGGCGGTTCGCTGTTTATTTTGCTGTCTGCCCTGACAATGGGATTTTACGGCGATACGGTGACGTTCGACATGAGAGCGATCGCCTTAAAAGATTTCGCCCTGAATTTTCAACTAGCCCTCTATGCTGGCTTCCTGATTGCCTACGCCGTCAAATTGCCGATTATTCCCTTGCACACCTGGCTACCTGATGCCCACGGTGAAGCTACAGCCCCCGTACACATGTTATTAGCAGGTATTCTCCTGAAAATGGGTGGTTACGCCTTAATTCGGATGAATGCTCAAATGCTCCCCGATGCCCACGCTTATTTTGCACCAGTGTTGGTAGTTTTGGGGGTAGTTAATATCATCTACGCTGCCTTGACATCCTTTGCCCAGCGCAACCTAAAGCGAAAAATTGCCTACTCCTCAATTTCTCACATGGGCTTTGTGATGATTGGTATTGCCTCCTTCACCGATTTGGGATTGAGTGGGGCAGTATTACAAATGGTTTCCCACGGGTTAATTGGGGCGAGTTTGTTCTTCCTGGTTGGCGCAACTTACGATCGCACCCACACCCTGATGTTGGATGAAATGGGCGGTGTTGCGAAGAGAATGCCGAAGATTTTCGCCATGTTCACCACCTGTTCGATGGCTTCTTTGGCATTGCCAGGGATGAGCGGTTTCGTGGCAGAATTGATGGTGTTTGTGGGCTTTGCTACTAGCGATGCTTATAGCTCTACCTTCAAAGTGATCGTGGTGTTCTTGATGGCAGTGGGAGTGATTTTAACTCCGATTTATCTGCTGTCGATGTTGCGAGAAATTTTCTACGGTAAAGAGAACGAGGAATTAGTTTCTCACCAAGCTTTGATAGATGCCGAACCCCGTGAAGTATTTATCATTGCCTGTTTGTTAATTCCAATTATTGGTATTGGTTTCTATCCCAAATTGCTGACTCAAATGTATGACGCTACAACTGTACAATTGACGGCAAGATTGCGTGATTCCGTGCCGACATTAGCACAACAAAAAGACGAAACACTAAAGGTTTCTTTGAGTGCGCCGGAAATTGGTAATTAAGTTGCGATCGCTAGTTTAGTTTAAATATTTATTGCTTCGAGGGCGGGTACAAAACCCGCCCTTTTTGTTACTCATTGAACTAAGTTAAAAAAATACTCTATGGGGTAAGCGAGTAGAGGTGTTTTTCATAATTTTCATAAAAATAGATTTTAAGCTGATTGATTTGTTTGCAACCAGTTAAATAAATCTTCCATAGCAGTAAAATCTAATAAAGATTCACCAAGGTTTTCTAACTGATTTAAAGAAAGAGATTGGATGCGTTCTTGCAATTCTGGTGATAGTTCTCCCACTCGTCTTTGTAGTAACCTTAAAATCAGCTGTTGTTCACCTTCTTGTTTTCCGCGCTCGTAGCCGATGCGCTCACCTGTAGTTACGTATCTCATAGTCCGCTCCTGCTCAATCTTCATAAAAATAGATTTCAAACTGATTGATTTGTTTGCAACCAGTTAAGTAAATCTTCTATAGCAGTAAAATCTAACAAAGCTTCACCAAGGGTTTCTAACTGATTTAAAGAAAGAGATTGGATGCGTTCTTGCAATTGTGGTGATAATTCTCCCACGCGTCTTTTTAGTAACCTTAAAATAAGCTGTTGTTCACCTTCTTTTTTCCCTTCTTGTTTCCCTTCTTGTTTCCCTTCTTCTTTTCCGCGCTCGTAGCCGATGCGCTCACCTGTAGTTACATATCTCATAGTCCGCTCCTGTTCAAATTGTTTAAACTCTTCCCAAAATTGATTTTCTAATGCCTTTGGTAATATCATAACCCAATCGATAAATCGATACAAATTACGAATATCCTGCTCTTCTAAGCCCAAATCATATAGTCTGCGAATTAAGCTAAATTTCCAGATTTTGCGCTGTTCAGGTGATGAGCGTGTCTGCTGCATTTTCAAATGCGCCATGACGACAGTCGCAAATGGATTATCGCTATTTTCTAACTCGTGAAAGCGATTTTCGTAATCCAAAAGTTTTATACTACCAAATTCAAAATTTAAGCGAGTATTGGGATAATTGTAACTGTAATTGTTTGGTCGCCATTCGCGGTTTGAATCACAGAGAATTGCAAGGCTAATTGCTGGTTGATCAAAGCGGTCAAATATGCGAAAATTGTAGGTAAACATCCGCTTAGAAAAATTATCTTCTTTTTGCGCCTGAATTTCAACATGGATTAATAACCAAAGTTCTTCCCCTTGGATTGGCCAAACTTTGACTAATTGATCAGCATATCGCTTACCCTGTTCGGCTTCACGAGCTATTTGTTGAAATTCTTTATCTAGAAATTGATATGGACGCTCCCAATCAATTAATGCAGAAGTTTCTGGAAAAAAGAAATGCATGGCTTGGGGAAAATAAGCTTCTAGAATTTCTTTCCAAGGGCTATCAAAATCAGCGCGTTCGCTATCACTAGTCATGTCATTTTTCATTTGTCCAGAATAGCATCAAATTCTGGATAGAGTCGCAGTACTTGCAGTAGCTAGTTTAGAACTTTGATTAATCGGAATTTCTACCCAAAACTCTGCTCCTTGTCCGGGTTCCGAAATACACCAAATAGCTCCGTTGTGTTTTTCTGTGATAATCTGAGCGCTAATTGCTAATCCTAATCCAGTGCCTTTACCTGCGGCTTTTGTGGTAAAGAAAGGGTCAAATAATCTTTGCTTAACTACTTCGGTCATACCAGGGCCATTATCCGCAATTTGTACAGTTATGCGATCCAAGTCGCGTAACTGAGTATGAATTACAATCTGGCTGGGTTTAGCTTCTATATCCTCAATAGTTCGCTTACTGTTATAACTATCCAGAGCATCAATGGCATTACTGATCAGATTCATAAATACCTGATTCAGTTGTCCGGCATAGCACTCTACTAAAGGAATATCACCATATTCTTTGATTATTTCAATTCCGGCATTTCCAGAGGTTTGTTTGAGGCGATTTTGTAAAATCAGTAGTGTGCTATCAATACCTTCATGAATATTGACAGGTTTCATATCCGCTTCGTCAAGTCGAGAAAAATTCCGCAAGGATAGAACGATTTCACGAATGCGATTAGCTCCCATTTTCATTGAAGTTAGGATTTTAGGCAGATCCTCAGTCATAAAGTCAAGGTCGATCGCTTCTATATGAGCTTGTACTTCAGATGTTGGATTAACATTGGACTTTTGATAGAGTTCTACCAGTTCCAATAAGCCGAGTGTATATTCATTTACATGGGTCAGATTGCCGTAGATAAAGTTAACTGGGTTATTGATTTCATGAGCTACTCCAGCCACTAATTGACCTAAACTCGACATTTTTTCAGTCTGAATTAGTTGGGCTTGGGTTTCTTTGAGATTGTGTAAAACTTGGTTGAGTTGTTCTGCTTGGGCAGTAGCAGCAGCAGTAGCAGCGCGGCTTTGATTATACAATTGGGCTTGGTCAATAGCGATCGCTAACTGGTCAGCCACGCCTCGAATAATTTCCACTTCATCATCACTCCAAGGGTGAAGCTCTCTACTATGTTCGCAGACAATCACACCCAAACAACCCGACTGGGTTTGAATTGAAACTATTAGTAGAGACTTAAAGCCCAATGTCACTAGTAAATTCCGACTCTTGAAATCAAGCCACGAATCTGTCGCAATGTCATCAAAGCAAAGCAAATTCCCTTGCATGACAGCTTCACTCAGGGATTCCACGTTCTGGATAGGAGAACAGCCTAAAGGTTCTGTTAAATCGGGAGCGCAAGCTTGCTGACTCAGTTCAAAGCTAGTAGATTCATCTTCTTGATGACACCAAAAAAACTGGCATCGATCGATCTGTAGCAGTTCCCGAACTTCAACCACTACTGTACTCAAAATCGTATTTAGATCCAGCGAGTTACGAATTTGACTAGATAGACGAGTTTTAAGAATTTTCTCCCGCTCAACTAGCTCTCGCAATTGGACTTCAGACTGTTTTAACTCTAGCTTGGCCATCTGACGATTGACACTAGCTCTTGCTAGTAGCCAAGAACCAATGCCAATTAGTCCTATTAACCCAGCATATAGCAGTAGCAATTGACTCAAAAATCGGTTTGATTTGGTCGTCAACGCCTCTGGCGATACCCATGAGACAATCTTCCAGTAATAGGATTTTTTAGCACCAATTTGATGTTGGCTTGGTGCAAAAGCTTGTCCGGCTCCCGTACTAGATTTTTGCCCTTCCACAAGTGGATAGACTGTGGTAAAAGTAAACATTCCCTCAGCAGTTTGGAATTGTCCCGATTCTTCTTGAGAAATTTCCTGCCATGCTTGGGGAAAAGCTTTGCCAAAAGTGCGGTTTTTGCGTTCGGGAAACATAAATCCCCATTCATCTTCAGGCTTCACCCCTTTTAACCAGTAACCATCGGCATTCAGTAGCATTCCCTGGCTAGAAGCATTAGCAAAAGTTTGATTAAAATTGTCCAGCATTTTTGCGCCGAAATAGTTTAAGATTACAACGCCTCGTTTCTGTCCACGGCGATCAAAAACAGGAGTACCAAAGCGGATCATTGGCTTAAGGGGTTGTTCAACTTGACCACGTTCGATGTTGAGGTCAAGGGGAGAGACAAATACTTGTCCTTGGTTTAACCGCAAAGTGTCATTAAACCAGTAGCGCTTGGCTTGAACTTGCAGTTTTTCTTCGGGGACAATCGCTGGTTCACCCTGGTTAAAGTTGACTCTGACAACTTCCTTACCTGATTGATCCAAAAAGCGGATTTGGTCGTAAAGTTTTTTATATCGAGAAAATAATAAGAATTCTTGGGAAAGTGCCTGTTGTTGTCCATTCACTCCCTCTAAAACTCTTTGTAGCTCGTTTTGTTTAGAGATAACCATCAAATCTGAGATAACAGAATGAAAATCTCCACTGATTACTTTGGTTTGTAAATCTACCTTGCCGATTTCATTAGTTTTTAATACAACTTTTTCAGTTTGTACCTGTTGGTAGTAGATAGTTGCGATAACACCCCCAACTAATGCTGACAAGGGCAAAAAAACCGTTAGGAAGTTTTTGATTAAAACTCGTGAATGTATCTGTAGTGACATATCTGTTACTTAAGTAAAACTCAAATATCGGGCTAAAAATTAGCTAAGTTCCAGATGCGCTACATTTTCGGAGTCCAGGTTGAGAGAAGATTTTTTCTCTTGGTAGGTATAGGTATTCAGCCCAGCTACCAAATTAACCATGAAATTGAATACTCTGCGACTTCTGGAATGTTCTATGTGAACAATGTTCCGCCCTTTTTTGCTATTGTCAGTTAGATACTCTGATAGTCAGTACCGAAAAACCACGAATTTGATGTAATAAATTTACACTCGTAAGTATTTACATACTGAGATGATCCCGACATCAGGCGATGTCTATGACGGGCTACGCCTACGCTAAAAATGGTTTTTGATTTTTGATATGCGATCGCACATCAATAGATTACCTACAATCTATCTAGAATCAGATTTGGCAAAACCGCTCATGTTAAACTACAATCCGCTCCATTGTTTGCCATCTTCCGAAGAACTACCGGACTCTAATGACACCCCTGTGGATAATGAAGTCCAAAATTTAATTCCCGGCTTGCTAAAAACGATACTAGCTTTGGTTTGGTGCGATCGCTGGGATTGGTTCTTTGGTGTTGATATGGGTATTTATTATCACCCAGAAAAATCAGCTATTGTCCCTGATGGATTTCTCAGCTTAGGAGTTAAACGCTTCGTTGATGAGGATTTACGCCTAAGTTATGTGTTATGGGAAGAAAAGCAACTGCCAATTTTAGCACTAGAAGTTGTTTCCCAAATATATCGGGAAGAATATAACATCAAGAAAGAATTCTATGCTAAAGAATTAGGAATTTTGTACTACGTTGTATATAGTCCCCTTCGGCGTAAAAAGACACCCTTGGAAGTGTATCGCCTAGTCGATGGGGAATATATTTTAATGTCAGGAAATCCCGTTTGGCTACCGGAAATCGGTTTAGGAATTGGGCGAGAACGGGGAATTTATCAAGGTATAGTGCGGGAGTGGCTGTACTGGTATGACGAAGAAGGGCAAAGATTGCTGACACCAGAAGAACGCATTAGAGAAGCGGAAGAACGCACAGCTTTTGAAGAACAGCGACGGGTGGAAGCAGAACAAAAAGTAAAAATGTTAATTGAAAGGTTGAATGCGCTAGGTGTTGATCCAGAAACTTTGTTATAGATTCACCAAATTTTCTAATTTTCGCTGCCTTAATGTTAATTAGCTTCCTGGCTAGGGAATTATATCTATAAAGCAACTCATTGCTTGATGATGCAAATCGTCATGGCTTGTTGCTCAATAAATATATTTACCAAAACCTGCATTAAAAATATGGAAGTTAAATTAGGATTTGGAGCAGTCCCAAAACCTCAATATGTCTTTGTCAGCAAAGAATCGGATCACTGCTGGTATATGCTATCCGACGATACAAGACAAATCCCAATTTATGAAAGAGCCTTGACTGGGGTGATTACAGGGATAGAAATTAACAAAAAAGTGGAAACTTCACATGGAGAAGCAGAAAAAACTGATTTGCATATTCTGGCAGATAAACCTTATGTTATCCGCTCAGGAAGTGAATCTTACTTCTCTAAAAGTTTGTTGCTTTCGCTTGATGCCTTGACTTCTGAACAATTGCATCATCCATTGACGATCGCAGTCAGTCCTGGAGAGAGAACAATTGTATTTTGTGCAATTTATAATCCAATCACTTATCGTTCTATAGGTGTTAGTTGGAATGGACACAGGGAAATTGACTGGCAAGCTTTAGGACAAAAAGTAAGTTTAAAAATTAATTGTATTCAAAATTTACATCAAGATGAAATCCAAATATGTGCTAATACAACAGCATCAGAAATTCATGCAGTTTTGATAGCTCAAAGTGACACATATTTAGCCCAGTTAAATTGGACTCCAGAGCAGGGAAGGGATTATTTGCAGCAGAAATATGGCAAGCGATCGCGTCTACAACTCACTGATACAGAAATTCTGGACTTTATTGATTACCTGAAGCTACAACTAAGAGCTGATTCGTAAAGAAAATCTTAAGGATACCCAAATCGCTACTAGGTCTGAGTTTCAGCGAATAAGTGCTTGATTGGTTTAAATTTCTGAAACCCTTACAAGACAAGTACTTTACTTGAGTTTACAAATTAGCTCTAACCCAAAATTTCCCAACTTAGATGCTGTTGTATAGTAAGTAATCCTATCTAATTTGTGAAAATTATTGGTGTCCAGATCCCCGACTTCTCAAAGAAGTTGGGGATCTAACTTTTCACGAATGATTTAGGATGGACTCAATATACCAGTGACACCGGAAAAATCAACTGTGACTATATCATCGGGATTAAATGTCACTAAACTGTCTCCTCACTTTCAGGAAAAATTGAAGCTGCGTACTGTAACGAAAACAATGCTAAATCAACCTGATCTTCCCGTTGACTAGCAACTTCCAAGCAACCTTGAATCGCATCTTGCAGCATTTCTAATAGATGTTCGTAGCTGTCTCCCCAAGTGTGACATCCTGGTAGGGCAGGTACAGAACCACACCATACACCGTCTTCCTGCCAGATAACTGCTTTAATTTTCATCGCCAATCATCTCCACAAGACTACGACTAACATTCTATTGTCAAGTCGAGTGCGTAGGCGTAGCCCGTCGTAGACATCGCTTGTCCTTTGCATTGAGGTGTTAGCCTCCCACAGATGCGATCGCACTCAACATGAAAAGGATTGACAACTGCATTCATCGCAGTCTCAAATTTACACCTTCTGAATGTTCATTAGTTAGTATCTCCGGGAAACATAAGTATAAGGTGATGCCTTGCTTTTATGTTTAACCCGTAGACAAATACTAATCACATCAGGAGTATTTCATGATTCCACTGATCTTAGGTGCTGTTGCTATAGCTGGCGCTGTTTTTGGTGTAGGTGCAGGTGCTATGGGCGTTGCGGATATGAATGAGGCAAAAGAAATTGGCAAACGCGCTCAAAAGCGTCATGAGGATGCTGTCAGCCAATTAAAAACAGACTGGGAAGCAACTAACGAACTGGCAGAAGAGTATGGTCAATTCCAGCTTGATGTAATGATGCGTACAATTGGAAGTTTTGTTGACTTTATCGAACGAAACATTGGTAAAGCAAAACAAAGCGAAAAGGAGTTCTTAGAGGGGCTAGACGGAATTTCAGTTCAGCAGATCAAAGAGTACAAAACTGCCGCAATGGAAGCTGAACAGTTTTTCAAAGGTGGCGGTAAGGCTATCGGGGCAGCAGCAGCAGGATACAGTGGCGCAATGGGTCTTGCTACCTCTGTAGGGGTAGCGAGTACTGGAACACTTATAGGAGGACTCAGTGGTGCTGCCGCCTGGAATGCGACTCTAGCATGGCTGGGCGGTGGCTCATTAGCTGCCGGTGGCGGAGGCATGGCTCTTGGTTCTCTTGTGTTGGGTGGTATCACTGTTGGGCCGGCTGTACTAATTGGAGGCTTTGTGCTGGCTGGTGAAGGCGAGAAAGCATTGACAAAAGCACGGGAATATGAAGCTGAAGTTAACACAGCAATCACTAAAATTGAAGCAGCAAAAGACTTTATGCAGCAAGTGAAACGGCGAATTACTGAGTTGATGGATTTGGTTGAGTCTCTCAACAATCTTGCTGTTGTGGGTCTGAATGAACTTGAATCTTTGCCATCATTTGACAAAAACAGGGATGCTAGTAAATTCCAGCAGCTAGGGCTTTTAGTGAAGGCGCTTGCAGAAATTATGAAAACCCCTGTTCTAGATAATCAAGGGAATCTAAACGCTGCTACTGCAACTATCAAAGCGAAATACCATACCCTTGGAGGCAATTAAAAATGTCAATCAAGAAAGTTACCAAAGTAGTAGTCAAAGAAGTCATTAATCCTGCTGAATCTCTACAGCAAATGGTTTCAGCATACACCGATTACCTAAAAGTTGCCGAACAAGAACAGACAAAGAGACGAGAGATTGATGCTTGGGAAAACGAAACAATCACCAAGATTAATGCCCAGCGAGAGTTGCTGATGGCGTATCTAGATCGCTCTTTTGATGAACGTGCAGAAAACTTTCGCGCTTTATTTGCTGTCGTTGATAATGCGATCGCATCCGGCAATAATGAACAACTAGCCCTTACCTTAAACTCAATCACAGAAATAGCTAAATCAAGCCCTTTCAAAGACCTTGCTAACTTAGCTTCTGTTCGCGCCGCCCTAGATGATCCAGACCACGAATGGACGTTTTAATTTTATAAGAATGCGATCGCTCTACTAAAACATGAAAAAAGCCTGATAACACAGGCTTTTTTCATGTTTTAGTACAATATCTTCAGGCTAAAAGCGTTTTGATAAAATAGCGATCGCCACTATCATTGTGTTGCAATACAACTTTCACAAGACGATGAGCTAAGAAAATATTACGTTTCAGATAGATAGCGATCGCAAAGCTGCACTTGATGCGATCGCGATTCATTGCAACTGCGATCGCAGCTACATCCTTAATGAGGCGGTAGCCGTTTATCTAGAGATACATCAGTGGCAAATCGAGGAGATTCAAAAGGGAATTGCTGAAGTGGATGCTGGAGAATTTGCCAGTGATGAAGAAGTAAAAGCAACTTTTGCAAGACTCACCAATGCATATTAAGTGGCTGCGTAGTGCGCTTCATTCCACACAGTCACAATTACAGTTATCAAATATCGCTTGCTTCCGGTAGCCAGTCTTCATCCAACACTAACTCTACAGAATATGGGCACTCTTCTGGAAACACGGATACAAGTATCCCCGTTTGCTTGGCTGCTTGCCGACGCGCCCTTTGATAACTTTCCTCAAGTTGCTCTGTAGGATAACTCTTAAGACTAAGACTATCTTCTATTGCTAACTCAATTTGGGTGCGAGAATCGGTGATAGAATCGAGCCAACTATCTGAGCGACGCTGGGGTTGATATTGCCACTTGAGCAGATGCAACAGTAAGCGAGTTAGTTGACTGGCAATAGCCCGCCGTTCACTTTTGCCCAAGCCTTCAACCTCTTCAATCAAATGTTCTACATCAACTTCATGCCAGTGATGCGATCGCAATAGTTGGGCTGTCTGCTCAATCCACAAATTAAAATCTGCTTTATAAGTTGCGCTCATAGCCGTTCTCGATCTTACGGAAGCCAAAATATCCTTATTTTCCAATACGCTCAAGTTCTTCTCGCAATACTCGCCGTAATGTATCTTCTAACGGTTCACGGCGCTGCTGAATGTACTCACGCAAGGCATCGTTAATCAAAGTTTGGTAATTTCCACCACCTGCTGCGTGAACTTGGTCACGAAACCATGCTAGTACTTCATCATCTAGGCGAATTGTAATTCGAGTTTTGCCTGTTGGTGTTGATTCAATCGCTCCCCGCTTGCCCTGGCTAAAATCATACTCAGCTTCCATCACTTATCCATCCTCATACTGCTTTTGTTCATAGCGCGTAGCTTTGCGGGCAGAAATCAATCGAATCTCATCATTGCGCCATGTATACACAACTACTAAAACTCGACTGAAAGCATCTATCCCAATAGTGATAAATCTCTCTTCATCAAAACGTTCATCTGTGATAGTAATTGCTAAATCGTCAGAAAATACGGTTACTGCATCAGCAAAGTCAACGCCATGCTTGCGAAGATTAGCTGCTGCCTTATCCCTATCCCACTGATACGCCATCTAAATATATTGTATGCACATTCGTGCATATTAACAGAGGAAGAGTCCTTAACTGGTGTACTTCTGTGTGTTTTTTTTCAAACCTCAAAAGTCTTCATCATCGACAAAAAATTCGGCATCGTCTTCCAATCGAGAATCACCCTGCCCAAAACCAGCAAGTCCCCACAGAGGTTGCAGCAGTGCCATGCCAATTAACCCTATACCGGCACTAAAAGCTAGCACTAAACCCATTGGTATCTGAATTGATTGGAATGTTAAGAATTTTAACGATACGGGTGTGGCATTTTGGACTGAAATAATAGCGATCGCAATTACCCAAACCGCTATAACTAGAGATGTCAAAAAAGGCGCGAGAGTTTTCATACTTTGATCGAAGTGAGCAGAGACGCGATTGAGAAGTTAGGAGTTATTAATTTAGAACTCATAACTGTTTAAAAGGAGTTAGAGGTTAAGAATTGTTAATTTACAACTCTTAACTCCTAACTCCTAACTCCTAATTCTTGATTCTTATGCCTCTAGTTTAGCAATGGCACTCTCTAACTCTTGGGCGATTTGGGTGAGTTTTTCGGGAGTGTTGGTTTCGAGGTAGACGCGCACCAGTGGTTCTGTACCGGAAGGACGCAGTAAAACCCAGCTACCCTCTTCTAAATAGAGCTTAATACCGTCTTTACGCCCCACTTCCTTGACTTTAATTCCTGCTACCTCTGTAGGTGGATTTTTAGTAAAGGAGTCGATGACGGCGGTTTTGTGGGCTTCTGTGAGATGCAAGTCTAGGCGGTTGTTGTAAAGTGGGCCATCGGCTTCAGCGATCGCTTCCTTGACAAGTTGACTTAGCGGTTTGCCTTCATAGGCGATCGCTTCTGCCACCAGCATATCGGCTAATACCCCGTCTTTTTCGGGAATATGCCCGATAATACTCAATCCGCCTGATTCTTCTCCACCAATTAATACAGCAGTTTCCCGCATTTTTTCGCCGATGTATTTAAAACCAACTGCTGTTTCGTAAATTTGCAGCCCATTTTTAGCAGCGAAATTATCCAGCAGGTGGGTTGTCGCCACAGTGCGGACAATAGCGCCAGTTTTACCTTTGTTTTTGATTAAATGACGTGCTAGAAGTAGCAGTACAGTATTGGGAGTGAGGACGTTTCCTTGTTCATCAACGATACCAAAGCGATCGCTATCTCCATCTGTCGCCAAGCCCAAATCAGCTTGATCTCGAACTACTGCTTCCACTAACTCAACTAATTGTTCTCCTTTGGGTTCTGGCATTCCACCCCCAAATAAAACATCTCTCCAATCGTGGAAACTTTCTAACTGAACGCCACTATGTTGCAAAACTTCATCTAAATATCCGCGAGAGGTAGAATACAAAGCATCGTACTTTACCTTTAAATTAGCGCTTCTGATCTTTTCTACATCAAGTAGAGTGTAGATAAATTTCAGGTAATCAGGTTTCGGATCGAAAATTGAAATTGAACCTGATGGGTTGCTTCCAGGCAACTCATCCGATGCACTTTCTATATTTGCCACAATAGTATCAGTAATCTCTGGAGTGGCAGGCCCAGCATAATCGGGTATATATTTAATTCCACAGTAAGGTGCTGGATTATGACTAGCAGTAAACATTAACGCCCCTGCGGAATTTAGGTGACGGGCGTTGTAGGCAATTACTGGTGTGGGGCAATCCCGATCAGTAATTTTCACAGTCCAACCTAAGTCTGCTAGGACTTGGGCCGCTGTTTGGGCAAACTGGTCAGCTAAAAAACGAGTATCGTAGGCAATAAGTACTGGTCTATCTTTTGTGTAGGCTGTTTCTAAGTAAGTGGCGATTGCCCTTGTTACTTTCCGCACGTTGGGAAAAGTAAAGTCATCGGCAATAATCCCTCGCCATCCATCGGTACCAAATTTTATCTTGCTGGAATTGCTACTAGCGCTCATTTTTGCCACTTGCTCCCGTACATTATCAGTACTATTAAAGCTTCCCGCAAAGCGTGTGTAGCAGCAAGTATCCTCCGAAGTTCTTTTCTAAGAAAGCCTTAGCTTAAACTTCTCCCCACCGTATTTTCTCTCACTGTTTCTGAGCAATGTCAACCCCCGATCGACCTTTTGCCAGTTATCACCTTTGGTCTCTAGTTGCCCCAGCAACCGGGCAAGAACGCTGGCATTGCCAGATGAGACGGGGGTTTATCAAGGCACGGCAACACGAACCACAAGTCAAGGCGCTGTTAGCGCAAGCCACCGCACCCCAACGGATTGGGATACTCGCCCAAAAAGGCGTTTATGAATTTCATCATCACAGGCATCTGTTGAAGCAAGCAGATGGTGTAGAAAGAGTTGCACAGCTACTTAAATTAGCCAACTCAAGCGATCAAGTCCAGCAACGCGTGCTGCAAATTTTGAAAAAATATCACGATGCGCCGTTGCTTTTGGATAAAGATATTATCCAATTAACTCCGGGTGATGAAGGCTTTCCTAAACCGATAGTAGTTGAACAAGAGGATTATTGTTTTCGCTTATATGCGGCTATGGACTGCGTTTTCATTGAGTCTGATAGCACTTTACATATTTTAGATTTCAAAACTGGTAAGTCGGCTTTTGACCAACGACAGGCATTAGTTTATTTATTAGCAGCTCGTTATCTTTACCCTGGACGAGAAGCTGTGGCATCATTTTATAATTTAGAAATATGTAAAAAGTCTGAGTTAATTAGCATTAATAATAGTGAATTAGAATCCTTAAAATTTGAATTAGCGAACATTGCTCACAAGCACCAACACGACTTGCAAAAATATCAGGAACAAAGTAGTAATTTCAGTAAAATTTTCCCTCCTAATCCTGGCTCTCACTGCCGCTTTTGTCCATTTAACTCCATCTGTGAGTTTGCTGATTTCAAGCAGCATCAATCATATCCACTGCCCAGTTTAAGAGTTAATAGCTAATAGGGGAAAGGGAGAGAGAATTTACAATGTTCGCTTTTCGTAGACATCGCATTCCAAGTAAACACCTGAAAATATTGTCTGACAAGTATTTATAATCAGGAATTTCAATGCGTCTGATTTACGTCTTTATCTTCGTTTGCTCTGGAGGAGCGGTCTAAGCGCAGAACGCAAGCTACGCCAACGACAATTGCACTGATAACTGTTCACTGTTCACTGATAACTGTTAACAAGGTATTTTTCCAGATCATCGAGGATGGCATTAATCGCAAAAATATCCGAACTATGCCAATGTCTGCCTACAAAATAAACTTTATTTTTTTGAAAAACTTCGAGTTGTGACCATAAAGGACTTTGTTTAAGCTTATTTAACGTCTTTTTATCATCTTCCCTTTCCCAAGATACAAAGAAGAGAACATCTCCATCAATATCAAATATTTTTTCTTTGGATATATTTTCTATATAGAAGAAATCTCCCCTTTGTGATTTGGGACGTTGCAGACCAATATCCTTCAAAACTGACCCAGAGAAATGCTTCTCTCCATAAGACCAAATGCCTGATTCTGAAGATGTATTTGCAATAGATACCTTAATAGTATTGCGGCGATTCTCTTTTGGAGAGGCTGCGCCAACGCCCAAAGCTTGCTTAAGTTTTTCCACCCGTTGCCAATACTTATCTATCAATTGCTTACTAACTTCTTCTTTGCCCAAAATAGTAGCAAGTTCTTCTAACATATCTCTCCAGGGGGGTGAGGGATAGGGTGTATTGAGTACTACTGTAGGTGCAATATAAGATAACTGTTTGTAAATACCTTTTAAGTCAGAGCCAGAAATAATTAGGTCTGGTTTAAGTTTCAAAATCTTTTCTATATTCGGGTTATTAGAACTTCCTACAGATTCTACTTGCTCTACTTTACTTTGAAGATATTTCGCCATAGGAAAACCCGGAACATGAGTCGATGCAATAGCACGGATACCTAATGCCCAGGTATTTTCAAAACTATCAAGCGTCACTACCCGTTGAGGGTTGCGAGGAATGCAGGTGCTACCCATTACATGTTGCACGTTTCGACAATTCTCAACAGACTGTTTATAGCTAGTAATATTAATATCATGAGTTGTGTTACAAGCCGAAACTAGTATCACTGTTAAGATACTTAAAAGTATCAAATAGGTGAGGCGGCGCAAAGAAATACTCGTGAGCATTTAGGCATATCGATTAAATAAAGTGCAAATGTAGGGAAGGCAATTTTGCGGCAAAACTGCCTTTGTGTTAGAGTGGCGTGACACACCATTAAAAATTGTAGATTCTTAAGTTTCTGTTCCTTAACAACCTAAAATCTCCATGAAATCGTTCCTTGAACAGCGAAAGGTTCGCCTGGATCAACAAATGTTCCAGACCCAGTTTGATAATAATCCACATTGAAGAGATTACGGAAATTTAAGGCAGTGCGGAATTGCTCGCGTTCATAAAAAATTGCCGCATCTGTACGGAAGTAACTGGGAAGCTCGAAAGTATTAGCCAAATCTGCTGCTCTTTCTCCAACATAATAGAAGCCTAATCCAAATCCTAGTCCTTGCAAATCACCTTGTTGAATTCTGTAAGTTGTCCACAGGTTGAATGAATGTTCAGGAGCAGAAAATAATCGATTGCCCACAATGCTTGGAATCGTATTATCTTTCGTGACTCTAGCATCGGTGTAGGCATATCCTCCAATAATGTTCCATCCCGGTAAAATTTCGCCACTGATATCTAACTCAATCCCTTGGCTTTTTTGTTCTCCAGTTTGAACCGAAAAGCCAGGAGGAGTATTAGGATCGGGATCGTCTGTCGTCACATTAGAACGGGTCAAATCATAGAAGGCAAGGGTTGCCGAAACTCGGTCATTCACATCTGCTTTAATGCCTACTTCATACTGGGTTCCCCGCTCTGGTTTAAATGCTTCTCCAGTAGCAGATGTACCGATTGTCGGAGCAAAAGATCGCGCAAAACTAGCATATAAAGAAATGGGCGGAATGGGTTGATAAACAATTCCTACTCGCGGACTAAATGCAGTGTCTGATTGGCTGGTTTCTATATCCGTAAGTCGATCAATTTTGGCCTCATCAAATATATCTACTCGTCCGCCTAGCAGAAGCTTTAAGTTTTCAGCCAGAGTAATTTGATCCTGGAGATAAATACCAATCGTATCTCTGGTTGTTAACTGAACGAAGTTGCGACCACTAGAAACAACAGTTTGATCGTAGACTGGATTGAAAATGTCTACCGGGGCAGCAGGAATGCCAAATTCAAAACTGAGATCGGTTATATTTCGACTCAAACTCAAGCCAAATAGAAGTTGGTGATTGATGGGCCCAGTGCTGAATTTACCAAGTAGATTCGTATCTAGATAGTAGAAATCGTAAAATTGACTGCCAATAGAAGCACTTCGATTTAGCGTGCGATTATCATCCGCTAGACTAGTGGGAGAAATAGTATAAGGCACTCCACCGCGATCGTCATCATTAGCGAACACATAGCGGAAGGCATTTCGTAGCTTCCAATTCTCATTAAATCGATGCTCTAAGCTATACCCAATTCTGCCTTGAATTGTCAGATTATCTGTTAATTGACCTATGGCGTTAAAACTACGACGCACTCTGCCATTGGGGTTCGGCAGTACACTACCCACTGCTGGTAATCCGCTTGATCCCTGTCCATTTCTTTCCAATCTGTTGATATCACCCTCAACCACTAAGTCTGTATTTTTACCCAGGTTAAAGCTCAAACTGGGAGCAATAGAAAACCTTCTAGCTTGGTTAAAGTCAATGAAACTCTGAGTACTCCGATAACCAATATTCAAGCGGTAGAGAGCCGTTTTAGAATCATTCAACGGCCCTGAAAAATCGATCGCTCCCTGATACTCGTCAAAACTACCAATAGTCGCGCTAACTTCGTAGAATGGATCGCGCAATGGCTTTTTAGTAACGAAGTTGACAGTACCGCCAATACCACTGAATCCAGTTTCGCCATACAAAACAGACGCAGGCCCCTTTAACACTTCTAAGCGTTCCACGTTGACAAAGCCGCCATCTGAAGTAATTTGTGGATCGGGAAGTCCGTTGACGAGAGAGTTAGAATATACCTCAAAGCCTCGAATCGTAAAATAGTCTCTACTTGAACCTGAGCTAGAAATTGAGGTGACACCGCTAACGTTTTCCAATGCGTCTGTAATGCTTCTTGCTTGACGGTCTTGCAGCACCTGTCGCGGCACTACCTGAATTGACTGGGGAATATCACGCAATGGGGTATCTGTTTTCGTTCCCACTGAGGTATCTGGTACGCGATAACCATCCTGTTCTGCCGTGACTACCAATTCAATTGGGTCATCCTGTTGGGCTGCGGGTTGTTCTTCGGGTGTTTCCGTTACTGGCTTTTCTTGGGTTGGTTGTTCTGGTTCCTGTGCTGTTGTGGCTGTAGATGCAACTGTAAAAATCAACCCCACATTATCGTCAAATAACTCAACCGCAGGTAAAGCTTTCTCGCCAATTACCGTTACCCGCACGGTATTCGCATCAATATTCGTAGCTGTGATTTCCGTAATTCCCGCCAGGGGTTTTTCCGACTTAAACGTGAAAGCATCGCCATTGGGTAAACGCAACTGCCCACCAATTATATCTGCAATAAAATTATTACCCGTACTGCGATTGGCAATTTGCAGTTTTTCCCCTTGGGTTGTCTCTAAAATTACCTCGACACCGCTATCGGTGGGATTTGCCTTGACTCCCGTAATTACTACAGTTGATTGAGTGCCAGAAGTTGGTGATTGCGAAAGTAAGTGTTTGACACTAGTCGCTGGAAACTCGGTTTCACTGAGTGTTTTAATTCTGGTGACAACTTTATCCTGCTCCTTTTCTGATGCCAATACCTGTTCAGGTTGAGGAACTATGCCACCGATGATCCCAACTACACTCACTATTAACCAAAGATAAATGTCGAGGGTTGGCGATCGCCACTCCCTTGGGGAGTATAGCGTAAAATATTTGTTACCAGAAGTAGAACACCAACTTTTCATACCACTCCCTACACCATTAAACAATACTGCTTATTGCTTATATTTCTTAATTGCAATAAACGAGAGTGTAGAGGAGTTGAACTAGTTGAGTCTATCCCAAAACAATAGTTATAGTCCCGAAACAAGAGTTTTGCCGAAAAAACATTCTCTGGGTGTGATGCCAAACTTGCGTTTGAAGGCAGCAGCAAAATGTCCTAAATGTGAGTAACCAACAATGTTAGCAACTTCGGCAACTGTGAAATCACTACTGTGTAACAGCTGATGGGCTTGTTCCATACGCTGATCCGTCAAATAACCAAACACTGTTGTACCGAACTGCATTTGAAACCCTTTTTGCAGCGTACTCTCGCTCACACCTACCTCTTGTGCTAACTCTGACAATAAGGGTGGATTCTCTAAACGTGCTTGTAAAATTTCTTTGGCATAATGAATTTTAGCAATAGTATCTCTTTTTAATCGCGGTGATAATTGCCTTACCTTATTATCTTCTAAAAAAGGAGCTAACTGTAAAGCCATCAATTCTATAACCTTACCCTGCAAATACATCCGCTTGGTAGTTCCCTGATAAGAGCAGTTAATAATTTGCAATACCACACTTTGGATAACTGGATTAGTTTTGGGATAAATTAATGTTTGCCAATCGCTTTCTTTTCCCAAAAATTGCAACTGAGGCAGCATTTCCCCATCCTTTCCAGGGAAAAAAGTCCTCAGCAAATCAGGTGGCATGATGATATCAACACCCAAAATCCTTTGGGAATGGCGATAAGACGAATCAGCTTTACGTTGAATTCCACCACCAGAAATAAACGTATATCCTTCCCCAACCTGCCCATAAGTATCTGTATACATCCCTAAAGCTAAAGCACCAAACTGGAGAGGATGATTACTTTCAGGGATTTTCAGGGCAATATCACGATCGTATTCCTTATCAACAATAATTAGCCAAAGTTCAGGATATATTTCAATTGCTCGATAGTAACCTCTACCGAGATGTTTGGGCATTTCATCAAGATGTTCATCTGGTTCTAATGTTGGGTCAAATGTACTATCTTCCTTACTTTCCTTCAATAGTTCTTCGTAGTCTTTGATTGTTAAGGTGATTGTCATTGCTAGCGATTATCAAGCTTTAATGATAATTAATCTCAATAATCTTACCACTAAGTTGTTTGGGAGAAAATAATATATGGTTTTTCAAAGGTTTTTAAGACATGACGAGAGTTCAAAAAAAGATGAGAATGGAAGAAGTTGGTGTACCTCCAACTGAGCCAGAAAGAGAATTTGAAGGTTTTCAATCATGGATTGAAGAAAAATATGGGATTAACTCAGGTCAGTCATGGTCTAAGATAATCCTTTTCTATTCTGTAGATGAGCCTGAGAGGATGTTTGAAAAGTCCTCTTGTCGGTATCAAAAGTTTTAGATCCCCCTAAATCCCCCGATAAATTGGGGGACTTTGACTTCGGTTCCCCCTTTTTTAAGGGGGGTTAGGGATCTAAAGTGCCTAAAATAACAGCGAAACACTTTTCAAACAACCTCTGAGGCACTACAGAAATTTTTTGAATTATTTGAAGAATACTTGAATAGGAATAAGAGTTTAGAAATAGACAAAAATTGTGGTTAAACAGAGAGTATTAAGGTGTGTTATGCCTACGGCATAACACACCTTACTCGCTTTTTCAGCGCCTTTCCAGGATGCTCAATACCCTAATTCAAAAGTCTGGTAATTCTTTTAGAATTGTGAAGCGAATATGATTAATCGCCAAATCACCGATGGGGATATCTTCTTTGGTTAGTCGCGCACCTTGACTTGTCACGGTTTCAAAGGTGATACCTTTGCCAATTTCAATGTGATACCAACATAAGCCCATAAAAAAGCGCGTTGGATAAGGGCCACCTTCACCCACATCATCAGGATTTGATTCCATTGGCAACCAGCCAAAATTCGGGACGTAGAACTCCAGCCAAACATGATTAAAGTCGGGTTGTAGTGGCACTCCTAGTAAGTCACTATGGGGAGGACATTTGTACCTACCTACGGTACGGCAGGGGATGCCATTTAAACGGGCTAGGGCAAGTAAGACACCGACATATTCGCCACAGGAACCAACGCCCCGTTCTAAAACGATATCTGGCGTGTCAATGTAAGGTTTAATACCGTAAGATAATTGATCGTAAACGTAGTTGCGGATGCTGTACATTTTCCGCAGCACATTGGTTTCAGAGCCAATCGCTTCTCTAGCAGCACGGCGAACAATGGTAGTATCCATTGCTAAATCGTCGTCATCCACTAGGTAGCGTGTTTGCAATTCTGGGGAGAGTGCAGGAACGTTTTCCACATCTCTGGGTGTGATGCGATATTTAATGCCTCGAACTTCCAAAAGTGCTTTCCAGCCAAATATATGCCGTTCTCCTGGGGTAAGAGAATCAAATTTAAATACTGCTACACGTTGCCCCTCTATCACTTCTTCGGTAAAGGGTATACCAATGGCTTCAACGTGTTTCACCTTTTGACGCTCAGTTTCCGATGGTAGGGCGATGCGCCATTCCACATCAGGTAAATAAACCTCGTCTAAGGGTGCAATTTCCTCAGCATAAGACATTTCAATGAGATAACCATTAGAGAGGGCGTAACACTTATCTGGCTGGTAATGATAATACAGGGGATGAATAAAAGTGCGATCGCGGAACGTTAGCTCATGACTCGGATCAGCATTGGGATTATCCCGAATATAAGGCTCCTCTGTGGCGTAGGCAACGTAAATACTTTCTTGTCCTGTTTCGTCATTTTTATGGATTGCAATACCTGTGGGACATTCAAATGGTGTTAGGACACTGAATTGCAGTTCACCCGTGGCTCTGTCCATCGCGTAAACTGATTGTTCAGTGCGATCGCAAATCCATAGCATTTCTCGGTTGACTGCCAAATTCTCTATCCCAACTCCAGGAGCATAAAATCTGGTAATCTCTTTTCGCGTTTCGCGGTCAAAAACCAGAATGTAGCCCAGCCTTTGGCAACTTACATAAACTGCTGTTTCCCAAACAGCAACGCCATCAGCGGGATAAGGCAATGTTACAAAATGTTCTAGACCCAAAGCATTGAGCTTGCACAAGTAAACACTATTTTCTCGGCTCACCCACAGGGTATCTTCCCACGCAGCTAGACCAGTGACATCAGTAAATTCTTTAACTTGATGGGGATTGAGAATTTTGCTGTTGTCAGAGGTGGGATCAATCTCCAGTAGATGGCCTTTAATACTGTCAATGGCAAGTAGCCTATCTTTGATGAAAGTAATGCCACACAGGGTAGCAGCAGTAAGCGGTCGAATTGTCTTTTGCCCAAACATCTGGCTTGCGGTCGTGGGGAGTGCAAAACTTATATTAAGCATATTTCTTGAATGGTTTAGCACGCCTGGGCAATTCAAAATTAAAAATTCGTCTTGAAAAGTTTGCTAAATCGGGTAACCCTACTGGCACGCCAGTTCGCTTGAGCGAGGAAATACACAAGCGAGTGGCTCAACTTTTGACAAAATTAAAAATGAAGAAATGCAATCGGGCCATGCATCCTAACTATTGATTACGGGATGTAAATGAAAGCAATGGCAGCCTGAAATTAATTGTGGCATATCCTCTGTAACAAAGCTTCAAAGCTCTATTACTCATAATTATCAGTAAAATGTGTTCCAATAAACTCTTTCGTGAGAAATAATACTATCTTAAAAAAAGAATAAATTTACAAATGTTAAAAATTACATATAGACTCATACAACTAGGCGATCGCCTTAATGTAACTTTAGAAGATGGAATTCCTGCCATCACTAAATTATGATCGAATTTTGTAACTATTCCTGTGACTTACACGATGTCTGCTAATTCTCTGCCTGAAGGTGCCGCCGTTTGGCATAGTTTAGAAGTTGATAAAGCGTTAGACCTGCTCGATAGTAACGCAGACAGTGGCTTAACACCCCAAGAAATTCAACAGAGATTACAAAAATACGGCCCCAACGAACTCGAAGAAACTGCTGGCCGTAGCACTTGGGAAATTCTGCTGGATCAGTTCAAGAACATTATGTTGTTGATGCTGATTGGCGTAGCTCTGATTTCCGGGATTTTAGACCTGATAGCTTTGCAATCTGGCAGTTTGAAGCCCGGTGAAGTGCCATTTAAAGATACGATCGCTATTTTGGCAATTGTCATCCTCAATGGCATACTCGGCTACGTCCAAGAAAGCCGTGCCGAAAAAGCCTTGGCAGCCCTGAAAAAAATGACCTCTCCCTTGGTGCGAGTCATCCGCGCCGCCAGACTTGTGGAGATAGCAGCCAAGGAACTAGTCCCAGGGGATGTCATGCTGCTAGAAGCTGGGATGCAGATAGCCGCAGATGGACGCTTGATCGAACAGTCGAATTTACAAGTGCGTGAGTCGGCATTGACGGGTGAAGCCCAATCTGTGAATAAACAGGCAACCCTAAAATTGCCCGAAGAAACAGATTTAGGCGATCGCCTAAATTTAGTATTTCAAGGAACCGAAGTTATCCAAGGACGCGCTAAGGTTCTGGTGACTAACACCGGCATGACAACAGAATTAGGCAAAATTGCCACTATGTTGCAGGCTGTGGAAAGTGAACCTACGCCATTACAGCAGCGAATGACTCAACTGGGTAACGTCCTGGTTACGGGTTCTTTGATTTTGGTGGCGATCGTCGTCGTCGGCGGTGTGATCCAAGCAAGAGGTTTTAGCAACATCCAAGAACTCTTGGAAATTTCCTTGAGTATGGCGGTTGCCGTGGTACCAGAAGGTTTACCAGCGGTAATTACCGTTACATTGGCTCTGGGAACCCAGCGAATGGTGCGCCAAAATGCCTTGATTCGCAAACTCCCAGCAGTGGAAACATTGGGTTCTGTAACCACTATCTGTTCTGATAAAACCGGCACGCTGACTCAAAATAAAATGGTGGTGCAATCGGTTTTCACCAATAACAAAACTTTTCGCGTCACCGGCGAAGGTTATGCTCCCACAGGGGACTTTCAGTTAGATGGTCAAACAATTTCCCTAGAGGAGTCTCCAGAAATCTCAGCGTTGTCAGTCGCCTGTGCTGTTTGTAATGATTCGGTGTTGCAAAAAGAACAAGGCGAATGGGCAATTTTAGGAGATCCTACAGAAGGGGCGTTAGTCACCCTGGCGGGGAAAGCCGGAATCGAAAAAGACCAGTGGAACAATAAGTTACCTCGTGTAGTGGAGTTCCCCTTCTCCTCAGAACGGAAGCGGATGAGCGTGATTTCTCAGGTGGAGGGAGTCGCCACAGGTGACGCGTCTTCGAGAGGCGTTGACCCAGCGATCGCTAATTTTCTCCAATCTGAGCCTTACTTAATGTTTACCAAAGGTTCTCCAGAGTTAATTTTGGCACGTTCGACTCAAATTCATTTGGGTAATCACTCAGCCCCCTTAACCGAAGAACAACGCCAGAAAATTTTGGCAGAAAATGACCAAATGGCCGGTAAAGGTTTACGGGTGCTAGGTTTTGCCTACAAACCCCTGGCGGACATCCCAGCAGAAGGTTCAGACGAAACATCTGAGCAAGGTTTGGTTTGGCTGGGATTGGTGGGAATGCTAGATGCGCCACGCCCAGAAGTCAGGGCAGCTGTCCAAGAGTGCCGAGAAGCAGGTATTCGCCCAGTGATGATTACAGGCGACCACCAATTAACAGCACGAGCGATCGCTACTGATTTGGGAATTGCCCAAGAAGGCGATCGCGTTCTCACAGGTCAAGAATTGCAACGGATGACTGACCAGGAATTAGAGCAAAACGTTGACTTAGTAAGCATCTATGCCAGAGTTTCTCCAGAACACAAACTGCGAATTGTCCAAGCACTGCAACGCCGGGGTCGATTTGTAGCGATGACAGGCGATGGCGTTAACGATGCCCCAGCCCTCAAACAAGCCGACATCGGGATTGCAATGGGCATTACTGGCACTGATGTCAGTAAAGAAGCCAGTGACATGGTGTTACTTGATGACAACTTCGCCACCATTGTTACCGCCACCAAGGAAGGAAGAGTTGTTTACACCAACATCCGCCGCTTTATTAAATACATCCTGGGCAGTAACATTGGTGAAGTTCTGACAATTGCAGCCGCACCTCTAATTGGTTTGGGAGGCGTTCCCCTTACCCCCTTACAAATTCTGTGGATGAACTTGGTGACAGATGGTTTACCAGCTTTGGCATTAGCTGTAGAACCTCCAGAACCGGATGTAATGCAACGTCCGCCTTTTAGTCCCCGCGAAAGTATTTTCGCCAGGGGATTAGGTTCTTACATGATTCGCATTGGGATAATATTTGCCATTATCACCATTGCCTTAATGTGGTGGGCTTATCAACATACCCATGCCCCTGAGTATCAAGGAAATCCCGATACTTGGAAGACAATGGTATTTACTACCTTGTGTATTGCTCAAATGGGCCATGCGATCGCCATTCGCTCCAATAACCGACTGACTATCGAGATGAATCCCTTCTCCAATATCTTTGTATTAGCGGCTGTTGTCGTCACCACGATTTTGCAGTTGATGCTAGTTTACGTCCCACCCCTGCGAGATTTCTTTGGTACTCACTACCTGACTCTAGAAGAATTGGGGGTTTGTATTGGCTTCAGTGCCTTAATGTTTGTGTGGATTGAAGGGGAGAAGATATTTTTGCGGATTATGGGCAAGAAGGCTGTGTAAATTGGGCATGGGGCATGGGGCATGGGGCATTGGTTATTAATCTATTCTCCTCTACCCTTCTCTGCTCTCGTGCTTCTCTTTTGTCTCCCTCGTCTCCAATGCCCCATGCCCAATCTTCACCATGTACCTCAAAACTCTAAACCTCCGACAATTTCGCAATTATCAAGACCAAAAGGTTGAGTTTACTGCTGCCAAAACAATTTTGGTAGGTAATAACGCTCAGGGAAAGTCGAATTTGTTGGAGGCGGTGGAGTTGCTGGCGACATTGCGATCGCACCGAATGGCCCGCGATCGCGATTTGGTTCAAGAAGGGGAAGCCATAGCCCAAATTAATGCCACCCTTGAGCGACAAACAGGCGTTAGTGACCTGACCTTAACTCTCCGGCGCAATGGTCGCCGTAGCGTTGCTATCAATGGCGAGTCTATCCGCCGTCAAATGGATTTTCTCGGAGTTCTCAATGCAGTCCAATTTTCCAGCTTAGATTTAGACTTAGTACGCGGCGGCCCGGAAGGTCGTCGCAACTGGTTAGATACACTCTTAATTCAACTCGAACCAGTTTATGCTCACATTTTGCAGCAGTATAACCATGTGTTACGCCAGCGCAATGCCTTTTTAAAACGCCATGTAGAAACCTTGGATGCAACATCTCTACACTCAGAATTGGCGGTGTGGGATGCACAGTTAGCGACCACAGGAACTAGGGTAATTAGAAGACGCGATCGCGCCATTCAAAGATTAGCTCCTATTGCAAGTGCTTGGCACGCCAGTATTAGCGGCAGTACAGAAGTTCTGCAAATTAATTACGTGCCGAATATTCCCTTAGAAGATAACCGTCTAGAGGAAGTGCAACAAGCTTTTTTAGCAAAAATTCAGCAGCGAGCGATCGCTGAAATGCACCAAGGCACTACCCTTGTTGGCCCCCATCGCGACGAAATAGAATTAACTATTAACCAGACACCCGCTCGTCAATACGGTTCTCAAGGTCAACAACGAACGCTGGTTCTAGCCTTAAAATTAGCCGAATTGCAATTAATTGAAGAAGTCGTCAAAGAGCCACCATTGCTATTACTTGATGATGTTCTTGCCGAACTCGATTTATCCCGTCAAAATCAATTACTTGATGCTATTCAAGATCGCTTTCAAACCCTAATTACTACCACTCACTTGGGTTCTTTTGATTCGCAATGGTTGAAGTCCTCACAAATTCTTTTTGTGAAATCAGGAGAAATAATCCAACAGTAATGTTTGAATAAGAATTCAGAAGTCAGAATTCAGGAGTCAGAATCAAGACGCGACGCTCGTTCGCGTAGCGTGTCGCAGACAAGACTCGCTTGCCGCCGGCGCTATCCGCCAGTCGTACAGAATACCCAACTGAATTCTGACTCCTGACTCCTGAATTCTGTTCGATAAATTCTGAATTATTCTAACCTTTTAAAAACGTTGAGAACTACAAAAGTAAGTAGAGAAGCGATTAATCCTAACTGCCATAAACCGCAGCCAGCAGCAATTCCCAAAGCAGCCGAAACCCAAATCGCTGCTGCTGATGTGAGTCCGTGAATTTCAAGTCGCTGTGATTCTTGAGAAGATTGGCGGACAATTTCTCCAGCACCGAGAAATCCTACACCAGTTGCAATCCCCTGAATCACCCGGCTAATTGCATCCCTCTCAATCACCCGACTAACTTCATCAGGACTGGTTTGTAGTCCTCCTGTTTGCATAATTGTCAAAATAAAAATAGCTGAACCAAAACTCACCAGCATGTGAGTTCTTAAACCGGCTGGTTTGCGTTTAATTTCGCGGTCTAAGCCGATTATTGCTCCAACAAGCAATGCAATGCATAGCCGGAAGCTTATATTCAGCCAATCATTAGTTGCAAGGTAGTAAGTGTTTGACAATGCTTAGTCTGGTATAGAGTATTCTATATACTAGGTTAACTGGTAATATTTTTATTAATGGAGTTTAATCCAATGGGTTTAGTGCAATAGCCTATCTCGTATTTGGATTCTATCAATTCAGTAATGTTTTTTAATCTGCTAAATTAATATCTTCCATTGTTAGGATTATTTTTCAGTAATATATTCTTTCTGTCAATAAATTGAGGTTTGCATTGCGAAATTATGGCAGTGATCATAATTTAGGCAAACTACATGAATTTTAAGTTTATTAAATAGTTTTTGGGCTATTTAAAAGAACTGACAATATAAGATATTACCTTAAATTGCTAGATTTAACCCATACATTTAATAATTAAATATGATCCTGCCATATACAATCTCGTAAAAGAACTAAAGTGCCAGTTTTAGGGAAAGGAGGCAAAATGAAGGCAAAAATTTGATTTCCAAAGGAGTGGAATTACAGTAAGTAGAACGGCGTGAATAATTCAAGGTTTGCAGTGGGGACTTTAGTCCTCTCTTAAGGGCTAAAGTCCCCACTGCAAGCTACTTCAATTAAATTTTACATTACTTAATGTAGTTTGTTTTTTTCTCGCCGACTTACTTAATACATCGTGTAACTAGCAATTAGCCACTAACAAAATCGGTAAATTCAACGTAAATGCTGGAAACTATTCTTATTGAGGAGTGCTGATTCAGTAGTCAGTGGATTGACGGCTGATAATGTACCAGGAGGAAATAGCTATGGCTACAAATAGACAACTGACAACTAACAAATTGAGTGGATAAACTCTACTGGCTAGACCAAATTAAATTACAAGACCGCGCCAAGGTAGGTGACAAAGCGTTTTACTTGAGCAAAATTATCCAGCGTGGCTATCCGGTAGTGCCTGGTTTTGTGGTTTCAGCGGAAACTTTACGACAATTTCTCGAAAATCTCAATAGTTCAGAGTCATTAGTGGCTGACTTACCCCATTCTTCATTACACCTGGATGTCACTAATTGGCGTCAACTTCAGCAGGTGGCTAGTCGTTTGCGCCAAGAAATTCTGACTGCGACTGTGCCACAAGAGTGGGTAAGTACAATTTTCCAAGCAGCTAGAGAATGGCAAACTGGCTGTTTGATTCTTCGACCGACTTTGGCAGTATCAACTGCTAACCCAGGGATGAAGAATATATCTGGGTTGCTGGAGTCGGTGTTTTGTGAGTGCGAACCCGAAGCGATCGCTTTTGCCCTAAAGCGTACCTGGAGCCAGATATTTCGGGCGAGAAGTTTATTATATTGGCAGCATTCAGGAATTAATCTGCAACAAACTAATCTCGCCGTTTTGGTGCAACCTGTTGAGAATGCGATCGCCAGTGGCTCGCTCACAGCAAAGCCTTCTGGGTGGGAAATTGAGGCTACTTGGGGATTAGGAATTGCGATCGCTCAAGGTGAAGTCCAACCAGATATCTACTACATTCAACAAGAAAGTGGGGTTGTGCTGGAGCAACAACTAGGCAATAAAATGCTGGCTTATGGTGTTGATGATGCAACGCCTAGAGCTTTTTCGCAACCCGTGCCGAACTCAGTGCTAACAACAGATCACACTTGTCTGAGTACCTATCTAATTCAGGAAGCGCAACAAAAACAGTACTCTTTACAAGAACAATACTTACAACAAATAATTGCTCTAGGAACTCAACTGGTGAGTGAACTGGGTAAAACCTTCACCATTAAATGGACTATTGCTGGGCACAATACATCTGGCAAACTCTACATCACACAAGTTAGTCCTCTCCAATCTGTAATTCCCCACTTACACTTCATTCGGGGACTAGGAGCAGCCGGGGGACGTGTTGTGGCAAATGCCCTGGTAATTATTAATCCGCAACAGAAACCCGAACAACTACCCAAGGGAGTGATTTTAGTAGTACCAACGATTACACCTGATTGGTTGCCATTATTGCAACAAGTTGCTGGTATTATCACAGAACAAGGGGGATTAACCAGCCATGCTGCAATTCTGGCGAGAGAATTAGGTATCACAGCAGTAGTAAACGCCACATCTGCCACCACTTTAATTCAAACTGGCGAACGACTGCTGCTTGATGGCGACAGAGGAGAAGTTTATCGGATCAAAGGAGATTCAAAGGAGGAGATGGAGAAAGGAAGAGAAGAAAATCTTCTTTCCCCCCATCACCCCAAGCCAAAAGTCCCCCATCCTGCTGTTACGTTTCATCTACCTATGATTGCTACCCAACTACTGGTTAATTTAAGTCAGTCCACTTTAGTAGAACAAGTGCAAAGCTTGCCTGTGGATGGGGTGGGATTGTTACGCTCAGAATTGATGGCACTAAATATATTGAATGGGCAACATCCTAATAGTTGGATTTTAAGCGGGCGTCAGCCAGAATTATTAGAGCTATGGTCTGAGCAAATTATGCAGTTTGCGCGTGCCTTTGCACCAAGACCAGTATTTTATCGTTCTTTAGATTGGCGATCGCAGGATTTACCATCATTGAGTGATAATTTAGAATCTTCGTCCCAGTCGATGTTAGGTGAACGCGGCACTTTTAGTTATTTACGAAATTCCGCAGTATTTGAGTTGGAACTGAAAGCTTTGGCGAATGTACAGCAAGCTGGCTACAGCAATGTCAACCTACTATTGCCCTTTGTGCGGACTGTGGAAGAATTTGTCTTTTGTCGTCGTAAAGTTGAGCAAGCTTTTTTAACTGAGGTGGCGCAATTTCAATTATGGATAATGGCAGAAGTGCCAAGCGTCCTATTTTTATTACCAGAATATGTCAAAGCAGGTGTAGCTGGAATTTCTATTGGTACAAACGACCTGACCCAATTATTGCTTGGAGTGGATCGAGAACAAGGACAGCTAGCAAGAGTATTTAACGAACGTCATCCAGCAGTGATGAGTGCGATCGCTCAACTGATCCAAATGGCTCAAACTGCCGGTATCCCTTGTTCAATCTGCGGTCAAGCACCAGCCCTCTATCCAGAAATCATCGATAAGTTAGTGGAATGGGGTATTACTTCCATTTCCGTGGAACCAGAAGCAGTGGAGCGAACATATCAAGCGATCGCTCGTGCCGAACAACGTCTGATTTTAGCAGCAGCACGACGAAAACTGCATTAGTTAAGAGTGATTCAATTTTGGATTGAAGGAAAAATCTAAAATTAGCAGAGTTATATAAAAATTGAAAATGTTTTTAATCATAACACCAATTTTAAAAAAGAATGCAACAAATAAACCATTTGTAGAGACGCGATTCATCGCGTCTTTTACCCAAGGATGTGTTGAAGCATTAATTGAATTGGCATAAGTATACATATTAGTAAATATGATAAATACTCCTGAGTGTTATGAAAATATTAGTTACTGGCAACGCAGGAATGATTGGTTCAGTTGTTGAAAAAGTTTTGCGTGCTGACGGATGTGAAGTGATTGGCTTTGATATAGCAAATGGTCATAATATTCTGAATTCAAATGAAATTAGTTCAGCACTTGTTGGCTGTGATGCAGTTATTCATCTTGCAGCACTACTTGGAAATTCTGAAGATACGCCGGATGAAATAATGTCAGTCAATCTTCTCGGAACTTGGCATGTTTTAAGAGCAGCAGCAGAGGCAAAACTCAAACGTGTTGTTTTCTTCAGCAGTGTTGATGTATTAGGAATCTTTAAAGGTGAAAGAAAACCGGATTATCTTCCTTTGGATGACTATCATCCTTGTTATCCAACTACCCCTTATGCAGTTTCCAAGCGGCTTAGTGAAGAAATGTGCAGATATTTTACCGATAGCACAGGTATCCCAACTATTTGTTTGCGACCACCTGGTGTCTTTGATGAAGAAACTTACGATTTTATTATTTCTAATCGGCAAGCTAATCCCGATTTTGAGTGGAATCCGTTTTGGGAATACGGCGCTTTTCTGGATGTGAGAGACGCAGCAGAAGCAGCACGATACGCTTTACACTGTCCTAATCCTGGTCATGTTACCTTGCTACTATGCGCTGATGACATTTCTTCGGCGCATCAAACTAGTAAAGAAATGGCTCAATCTCTACTACCTGAAGTGGATTGGCGCGGAGGTGGTGAATATGAAAATGAACCTTACAAAGCCTTGATTAACACCCAACTTGCTAAAGAAGTCCTTCAATGGGTTCCGCGTTATAAATGGCGACCATGAGTTTGGAAATTTTCTGCTAAAGTTTTGAGTTCAGCAATTTTAACTTTGGCGTTGCTGATTGAAAGTATGAATTAGCCTCACGCAAGAGTAAGTCAATCACTTAGACTATCTCAGCAGAATTGTTACGGTAATTATTTAATGATTCTAGCTGTAACAGCCATGTATTGAAGTGGGGACACCTACTCCGAATTACTTCTAGTCCTATTTGTTCAGCCAACTGTGGCCCAAAAGCAGACTTCGCTTTTCCATAATCAGGAAACTGAGCGATGATGCGTTTACTGGGAGCTGTTTGCTGTCCGTCGTTGATCAACTCAGGTGTTTCATATTGATTAGCGATCACCTGGAGAGCCTCAATCTCCCTTGTACGAAGAGCATCAAGATATTTAAAGCACGTTGGATCAGCAAAAAGGTATGCCTCGTATTCATGTAACTGAATGTACGGGATAAATCGGTAATCACCGATATCCTCTGCAAAGCGTTGCTCTAGAAATTCGACCCGTTGTACAGGATTTTGGCGCAGACTCTCAGCTTCAGCCAATCCAGGAAAATCAGGAGCAATAGCATACAAATCAATCATCGTAGTAAAGAACACCTTAGAGCCTTTCTCTTGATTGAGAAAGCGCACGATGTCATCCTTCATAGGCTTGTACTTTCGACCACCACCGCGATGCACATGACCTTTCTTTCTGGCATGAGCAATCAACATAATCTTGTCCATAAAAACACTATGTTGAGCAAGATATAGTTTAAGGATGTTATCGGCGAATGTCTGCTCCGTTTGTCCTTCAGCAAATAGGTAGAGGCGCACCATCAATGCGGTCCTCCGCCAATGATATTTTTCTCCCAGACTTCTCCCAGAGTGTACTCGTCGAGCCAAGCTTCTAATTCTGTGGGATTGAGCCGCTTGAATTGTGACTCTTTACCCTCTCGGTTGACCGCAATCACATCTTCAGGATCAAAATTATCCAAGAAAGAACTAGATTGGGTGCTGATAAGAATTTGCGTATGAAGCGAAGCCTTGCTAAACAAGCCAGCCACAACATTTAGAGCATAGGGATGAAGACCTAGTTCTGGTTCATCAACAACAATCAGTTTTGGTAGTTTATCCTCTGGCTGTAAGAGTAGTGTTGCCAGACACATAGCGCGTAAAGTGCCATCTGAAAATTGATGGGGTCCAAATACCCGATCTGAATCCTTTTCTTGCCAATTCAGAATGACACGATTAGATGCATCTGGCTCAAGAACAAAGTCATCGAAAAATGGTGCAATTAAACGGATTGTTCCGATAATACGTTGATAAACTGAAAAATTGTCTTCGCGGAAATTCAGAAGTAATGCAGCTAAATTTCCGGCATCAGGCATGAGCCATCGGTTATCGCCAACGTAGCAAGATTGCCGCACTTCTGCCGTAGAAGATGTATCGTGAAAGTGATATACACGGCAACGATCAAGCAAGTACTTAAGCGTCCTGGCTGTTTGTTTACCTTCCTCTGCTGCTTCACTAATTTTTGTTTCCTGATGACCTGCACCCAACTGGTCAATCCTTGGGGATGTCCAACCCATTTGCAGAAAGCTCAATGTCTCTTGGGCGAAGATCAGCGTATCACCTGCGGCATGGAATAACCGCAGATCATAGGTATCCACCCCGTTTTCGACTTCAAACTCCAGTTTTGCTTCTATCTGAGGAGTTATCTTGGGCCCAAAGTGCAAGAGCGACTGAGCACGCCCTGACATACCAATATATTGTTGGAAGCGTCCAGCCATCATCTCATTAAGCATCTTGAAGAACGAGATGAGATTGCTTTTGCCTGCTCCATTTGCTCCAATCAAAATATTTAAAGGGCGCAACTCAATATCAATAGCCTTAATAGACTTGAATCCGTTAAGGGTTAATCGTTGCAGCCTGTTCAAAAGTCGGTCTCCTGAATCTATAAATTAAAGTATATTAAGTAGAATCTTGGTCATTTTACCTTGTTATTATACAACGAGCAATAATAGTTATCATTGGTGTTGTATACAGCACATTCAACTTTATACAACACCATCAAAATGTTCAATATCGGTAAATCGCCGCAACGGCTGTGCTATATGGAATCTGTTCAAAGGGAACAGCGTAAACCGTACCACCGTTTAATAAAGTATGAGCAGCAACAAAATCCAACAAATCCTCATCACCAGTTTCTTTTTCTGGATGCAAATAAACCGTTTCTGAGGTCGGATCGAATAAACCCCACTGTTGCTGACCAACTGCAACTAGTAAGGAATCGACTCGTTGGTAATAAGCCGCTGAGACAATTTCTTTGAGGTTGTTTGATGCTTTACCAGTATCACCGCCAAAGAATTCGTGAAATTGCTCCAAAACCTCTTGCTGCGACTTTTGGAAATCAGCCTCGACAATTGGCCAAGCTTGGTCATGTAACTCTTGGGCGCTGAGAATTTCTGGATTACCAGTGATAGCTTCATCCATCAAATGCTGGTAAGTATTTGCCTGTCTATATAAAGGCAAGAGATACTCTACCCCAGCCAGTACCAAAGGGGCTTTTTGCAATTTTAGTTTTTCGTGCAATGCGCCATCAATAATCTGAAAGAATTGTAGTATGTATTCTTGTTGTTTATCCTTTTCAGGGCTTCCCTGTCCGTGAAACGTACCTGGTTGCGAAAAGGAATTGGCGGTTCCCCCTCTTGATGTTGCAAGCCGGAACTGACCTTCTTTAGCAGTCTCGTCTTTTTGCAAAGCTTCATCTAGACTTTTAGGAAGATTTTCTACTTCCACCTGATTGACGCTGTAGCGTGTTCCTTCAAAGAACCTGACATCTTGTTGGCTCAAAGCCAGGATATAAAAGCGACCATTGCCATTTAAAATTGGCAGCAGTGGCTTGATGTGAAATCGATCTGTAACCACGACCAACTCTTGAAAATCAATTGGTAGCGTGTAATAGCGAAAAATATTTTCAGAAATAAAAATCGCCAGCCCTTGCTCTCCTTTTTGCTCCCAAAACTCTTGGGTATCAATTTCATGGGATTTTTCTAGCAATGCGATCGCTTCTTTCTGTTCCAAACCCGCATCAATTAAACGATTCTCCGCTTCCTTGAGCAAATTTTTAAAGCGAATGGGGTCTTGTCGCACTTCTGCCCCGACTGGATGTGTTGGCATATAAATTGAAACACAATTTCCTTTTGGTTGTTCTATTAATGTCTTGATCTCCTCTCTAGAAATTAATTGCATATTATATCCCTCCTATCAACCTGATCAGATGCATCAGACCATCGATATTAAATGATCTGATGGGACGTTATTCTCAGATGGCGACGGTTGAAGTTCAACCTTTGCCTCTGAGTTTATTTCACCTCAAGGAGGCTTTAGTTGCATCTTTCTTTTGATAGGCAATATTCATGTTTGAGAATTACTAATTAAAACCCAAAATTTAAAAGCCAAAATAGCCACATTTATCAAATGTTTGGCGTGTTAGAGTTTGCGCGTTCTGAGTTTATCCCTATTCTACTATCTCGTTGACCAAGACCTAAAGTTACTCGTTTCATAATCCAGTACAAACCTGCAAGTACCACAAAGGTGATAGCAATAATCACCAAGGGCTGTTTCCCAAGAATTTCTTCTACCCCTTTGGTAAGTAAAGCATCCGGTTGAGTAATAAAATCCCAACTGTTGAAACGTAAAAATCGTCCCCAATAGACACCAACCGCACACAGAAAATGAGTAATCAACTCAACGCGCCAAATCCACTGGCTTTTACCGATGCGATGTAAGTAGTGACCCCAATTAATTAACGATATTACATAAGCTTCAAATCCACCGAGAATTACTAGCAAATATACAGGAATCAGGACTAAAGTAATTATCCAAACCGATTGAATCGTGCGGATATCATCTATCAAATGAATTACATCGGTCAACAAATATGGTGCATTTGGTAAGAAAGCGTAGAAAACTAAGAATCCTAGCCACCAAAGCCAAGTGCCACCGCGTCTCATGCGAAATAGCCACACACTCAAAGCCAAAGGTATAAAAGCCAGAAATAAATTCCAAGTCATCCATCTCATATTAATTTGCAATACCTGCACAACTCTGGCTATCAATTCTTCTTTCATAGGTGCTTACTCGGAAGATATTTGATTGATGTATATTCACTCTAGTGATTGATTGATAAACTTTTTTTAGTCCCCCAAGAAAATTACTTTTCTCCAATACCAGACAATATTGTTGTGTCACTTAAAAGTAAATGCACACTGAATATATGTCCAAAGTTTAGAGTTTTTGTATGTTTCATGCTGGGAGATGAAATTTGTCAATCAATCGGCTTAAGTCACTAGTATAGCCAGAAAATCATCAGGGTAAAATCTACCACCGAAAGGAAGTCTGAGCAACAAAAACGTTGCGAAAACTTCTGGCGGACTCTTTTAATTGCAATGTTGCTCCTGTCCTGGCTATTATATTGATTTCATTTTGCCTTGCTAGAGTTCCAGAAGTACCCAAAGTTTTTGTCAAGTCAGTTTTGCTTAGGGCGGGCGAGACGCCACTGGTGTCAACTTAACGCGAAACCGCACGTCCGCCAGGGATTTACAATCTTTGGCGGGTGAACAACACCCAATCTCAGTACGCTAAAGTCCTCTGAAGAGGACTTCATAGCGCAAAAATTTTCAGTCTACTTCAGTAGACTTGAGCAATTAGTCAGGGATTTACAATCCCTGGCGGGTGAACAACACCCAATCAGTACGCTATTTTTGGCAAAAGTAGACACAAATGGCTTTTCGGGCACACATAACAAA
>NZ_JAWJTF010000151.1:0-16764 GCF_048836525.1 Nostoc sp. CALU 546 | reverse complement strand
CCCTGAACCTTGGCCTTCCTTGACTCCACAACTCCATGTCTCTCAAATCACCCTCTCTACTGCCTGATTTTTAAATACCTACCCTTGAAAGAGGGTTAGGGTGGGGTAAAATGCCTGTGGAATAAGGGTTTAACACCAATGAGCATTGCTATGCCCCTACAAATAGTCTGTATTCCATATTGCTTTAACTTTAAGCCTTAATGTTGTAACTTTAAGGCTTTATGTTCTTGCTTTAAGGCTTAATGTTGTAACCTGAAGGCTTAATGTTATAACCTTAAGGCTTTATGTTCTAGCTCTAAGGCTTTATGCTGTAACCTTAAGAGTCAACATTGTAATATTGATGACCAAAGTTGGTTGGTGGTTGATTTACAGCGATCGCAAGAAACGCGATGCCTACGGCGGGCTACGTCTACGCGAATATTTTATAGTAAGCAAATTTAACTAATTTATTTGTGTATTATATTGTAAATAATGTTACAAACATACAAAATATTCAGAATTAGCTGCTATGATTATCAATCTTTTACCTAAATTTTTGTGGTAACATCTGGATATTTTTAACTAATTCAGATAAACTGATAAATTTGTCCGTTGCATCACGCTTCTTTTGTATATGCCCAAAACTTACACCGTAGAAATTGATCACCAAGGCAAAATTCATACCTTGCAAGTTCCTGAAAATGAAACGATCTTATCAGTTGCCGAAGCTGCTGGTTTGGAACTGCCGAGTTCTTGCAATGCAGGTGTTTGCACAACTTGCGCCGGTCAAATAAGCGAGGGAACTGTAGATCAAGCTGATGGTATGGGCGTTAGTCCAGATTTGCAAAAGCAAGGTTACGTATTGCTTTGTGTTGCCAAACCCCTTTCTGATTTGAAAATTCAGACCGAAAAGGAAGATGTACTTTATCAGTTACAATTTGGCAAAGGCAAATAATCAGAGAACAGTTATCATGATGATGTTTGTAAAGCCCTGGCGACTAGAAGTCGCGGCTACACAGACAAAACCTGCCTCCGCAGGTTAAAAACCCTTAATTTTTTCTTAGTCCACGGAGGTGGCCTACCCTGCGGTAACGCCAAGGGCGAATGTTTGTGTAGTAGCAAATTCTATTCGCCCAATACTTTTAAAACATCCTCTAAGTACTTTATAAATAACATAAGGATTTTATAGCAACTGATATCAGTTATTCTAGAAACTACAAATCAACAGGATTTACCAAAATGACGACTCATTTTATTACCGCAGAAATTGATTTACAAGAAACTCCCGCAGAATTACTAGAAGTCATTGAAACAGAGTTAAAAAAACAAGGCGAACCTCTGCGTTGGGCAGTTACTTCTGTAGATGCTGACAAACAAAAAGCTACAGTTGAAGCTGTGGTGACTACAGTCAATAGTTAGGAGTTAGAAGTTAGGAGTTAAGAGTTAGGAGTTAGTATTTGATGGCTTGTTATTCATAAACTCATAACTCATAACTCAGCACTCATAACTTAAGATGAATCGTCCATACACCGCTATCTTAATCGTACCAACAGGCGTTGGGGCTGCCATTGGGGGTTATGCAGGAGATGCTTTACCTGTTGCCAAACTTATAGCACAGGTTTGCGATCGCCTAATTACTCACCCCAATGTCCTGAATGGCGCAAGTTTGTATTGGAATCTGCCAAATGCTTTCTATGTTGAAGGTTATGGACTTGACAAATTTGCCTCTGGATGCTGGGGTTTGCGTCCAGTCCGCAACAACAAAGTAGGTTTGCTTTTAGACCAAGCCATTGAGCCAGAGTTACGGCTAAGACATATACAAGCAGCGGATGCAGTTAGAGCAACTCTAGGATTGACCTTAACAGATTATGTAATTACTGATGCACCATTAAATGTAGAACTACGGACTACAGCATCGGGAGCGAGTTGGGGAACGATTGGCAACCCAGATAGCTTGTTAAGGGCAGCTGAGATATTAATAAAAAAAGCGGGGGCAGAAGCGATCGCAGTTGTTGCTCGTTTCCCTGATGATATGGATGAGGAAGCAGTACAAAAATACCGCCAGGGTGAAGGTGTTGATTCCTTAGCGGGTGCAGAAGCCGTAATTAGCCATTTGCTAGTGCGAACCTTTCAAATTCCTTGCGCCCATTCTCCCGCCCTTTTGAGCGAACCTCCACAACCTAATTTATCTCCCCGTTCCGCCGCCGAAGAATTGGGCTATACTTTTTTGCCGTGCGTCCTTGTAGGATTAAGTCGTGCCCCACAATTTATAGTAGACAGAGGAACAATAGCATCACAGCAAGGAGATATTTGGGCAGATGAAGTAGATGCTGCGATCGCACCTGCAAATGCTTGTGGTAGCAGTGCCTTACTGAGTTTAAGCCAAAGACAATGCCAAATAATTACAGTAGAAGAAAATAAAACTCTGATAAAAGTTCCTGCCCAACCTTTGGGGATCAAATCTATACAGGTAAACTCATATTTAGAAGCAGTAGGTGTATTGGTAGCACACAAAGCAGGTATCAATCCTTCCGCTCTCCGTCCCAAATTATTACCTTTGCAGCCAATTTAGTCATTAGTCATTTGTCATTTGTCATTTGTCATTAGTTATTCTCCCTTTACCCCAATGCCCAATGCCCAATGCCCAATGCCCCTTAAAAATTAAAAACCCGTGGTTGAACAACAAAAGCAAGAGCCAGAAATTCCATACCTGACACGCATACAAGTACTTGGAGCGATGGGAGCGACTGCAATCATTTTGTTGATAGTCGCCAAACTTTCGTTATACTTTGGCAACTTTTCCCTATTTTCTTGGGATTTGAACCAAAGAGAGTTGCTTTTAGGTGTAGGATTGGGATTCCTCATCACCGCGTTAAGTGGCTTAACTTATCGCCTTTGGACTGCCTATCGTAAAAGTGCAGATTATTACCTAGAAGTGGTACTAAAACCTTTAGCTTTACCAGACTTAATTTGGCTGGGGTTGCTACCAGGGCTGAGTGAAGAATTATTATTTAGAGGTGTGATGCTGCCAGCTTTAGGCTCTGATTTTACAGCTGTAATTGTATCCAGTCTTTGCTTTGGCATCTTACATCTTAGCGGTTCCCAACAATGGCCCTATGTAATTTGGGCAACGATTGTCGGGATGATATTAGCATATAGCGCTCTGCTCACAGGCAACTTATTAGTGCCGATTGTCGCTCACATTATTACTAATTGGACTTCTAGCTATTTCTGGAAAATGTGGCAATTGTCGGCAATCAAAAAATAAATGGCTCTAAATATAGCGCTTTCAAAGACTGCTGTACCCTCTTCAATTAGGAATTAGGAATTAGGAATTACGAATTAGTAATTATTTGGTCACATTGGATAACATCAGAAGTTGACAACTGGTCTAACTTATTGTTGTAGCTGGCAACTTTTTTACTTTCTAGTTAGCAAACTGTGCGCTGCAATGCTTCGATACGTCCATGAGGGCGCTGTGCTGCACCGGACTATTAACCAGGAGACTACAGCAATGATGAAAGCTGAAGATATCATGACCAAAGAGGTAGTTACCATTCGCGGTTCGGCAACTGTTGCTGAAGCGGTGGGGCTGATGAAAGATAAAGGATTGCGGGCGCTAGTTGTGGATCGCCGTTATGACAATGATGCTTATGGTATTGTCACAGAAACAGATATTGTCTATAAGATAACAGCCTACGGTAAAGACCCAAAGCAAGTACGGGTTTATGAAATTATGAGCAAGCCCTGCATTGTGGTCAATCCTGATTTGGGTGTGGAATATGTAGCGCGGTTATTTGCTAACACTGGTATTCATCGAGCGCCTGTGATTCAAGGCAAGCTGCTGGGCATCATTTCGATTACCGACATTTTGACTAAAAGCGACTTTGTGGAAGCGCCAAGAGGGTTACTGCTGGAAGAGAGAATTAAAAAAGCAATTGATCAGGCTCGTGCTATTTGCACCGAACAAGGTGCTTATTCTAAACCCTGTGCAGTCGCCTGGGATGAAGTAGAAGAACTCCAAGCAGAAGCAGCTCATCAAAAATCTGAGGGTATGGTATCAGCCAAAGTCTCTTTTGAAGAATACTGCAAGGAAAATCCAGATGCGCCCGAATGCCGAAATTATTACCCGTAATTGAGGTGGGGGGCAGGGGAGCAGGGGGGCAGGTGAGCAGAGGGTAAGTTGCAGTAAGTCTTTCCCCTGTGCCCAATGCCCTATGCCCCTCAATTTACCGTTTCGCAACTCGCATCAATAAGAATAGACCTATTCCCAAAAAAGCAAAGTTGGGCAACCAAGCTCCCATAAAGGGAGAGAGGACACCTGCTTGTGCCATTGCACCACTAATAAAGAAAATTAAGTAGTACGAAAAAATTACTACGACACTAATCCCAAAGCTGGTACCTCTTCCAGTCCGCTGGGGTATACTTCCCATCGCTGCACCTACCAAGCCAAAAACTACACAGACAAAGGGTAAAGAGATTTTTTGTTGAATCCGCACTTGTAGTTTACGAATTTTTTGGCGATCGCCACCAAGATATTCTACTTCTAGTTGATCTAATGCTTCAGAAATATTCATTTCACCATAGTCTCGGCTTTTTTCTGCCAGACTTAATGGCGTGCGCGGTAGTTGCAGTTGTTGCTGTTCAAATCTAACAATGTTGCGATAAGAGCGATCGGCAGCGACAAAATAGATCGTGCCGTTGTAAAAATCCCAAACACTTTGAGAAGGATTCCACTGGGCGGATTCAGATACCAAAATTTGATTCAGACCTTTTGTTGAGCGATCTATAATCGTCAAACCTGTCATCCGCTTACCATCAAACTGGTCGGCGTAAAACAAGCGTGTCAATATCCTACTCCTAGAACCATCTGGCTGAACAACATCCTGATATTCAGGATAGAAAATATTTTGCTGTTTAAAAGTTGGTTTGTCTGATTTCAGGGCTTTCTCTAAAGTCGTTGCTGCTTGATAATTTGCTGCTGGTGCAATTTGTTCGTTAAATACAAATGTCATTCCTGTAACCACAAGACTTAACATCACAGCAGTTAGCACCATGCGATAGACGCTGACTCCACAACCACGCAGGGCAATTAGTTCGCTCTCGCTAGAAAGACGACTGTAGGTCATCAAAGTAGCCAGCAGCGTAGACATGGGAAAAGCTAAAACGATAAAGTTGGGAAACTTTAACAAAAAAACTTGAATAGCAATATCTATGGGTAGCCCAGATTCTACAATTTTTCTGACCAGATCAAATACAGCATCAATAGTGACGCCAATTGATGAAAAAGCTCCGACACCAAAGAAAAACGGCGCTAACAATTCGCTGGCAAGATAGCGATCCATGATCGTGAAAGGCAGCAGCGAATGGAGACTGTAAAAAGACGTGAACTTCTTTGATATCATAAGCCGATTTAACAGTTAAATATTGGCAACCCTGGTGAAGCAAAGCATATCTACTGTATTTAGTATCAGAATTTAATTTTAAATAGCAAAAGATTAACTAATAAATTCATGTTTAAGAATAAAAATCAAAATATCCTTTGAAATTATTAACTAAATAATTATGAATTTAGACTTGAAAATTATCCCCTAAATAATATTGCCGCACGAGGGGGTTGCCGTAGAGTTCGTCAGCACCACCAAAAGCGAGGATTTGTCCCTCACGCATGATGTAGGCGCGATCGGTTATGGCCAGGGTTTCGCGGACATTATGATCTGTAATTAAGATTCCCATACCGCGATCGCGCAATTGTGCCACAATTTGCTGAATTTCTGAAACTGCGATCGGATCAACTCCCGCAAATGGTTCATCCAAAAGCAAAAATTTTGGCCCTTCTTGCCCCGCCGCTAAAGACCTTGCTAATTCCGTCCGCCGTCGCTCACCACCAGAAAGTTGAATTCCTTTGCTATTAGCTAATTTTTCCAACCGAAACTCCCGCAGTAAAGTTGTCAGTCGTCTTGACCACTCCCATCGTGGCACATTCGTTTGCTCTAGCACCAACAGAATATTATCCTGTACCGAGAGTTGGCGAAAAACACTTGGTTCTTGTGCTAAATAACCAATACCCAATCGTGCCCTTTTATGCATTGGCATTCCCGTAACATCCAGATTACCTAGCCAGACTTTTCCTTGATTAGGTTTTTCTAGACCTGTCGCAATGTAAAAGGTCGTTGTTTTACCAGCCCCATTAGGGCCTAGCAAACCAACGATTTCGCCCTGAGCAACAGAAAGGTTTACACGATTGACAATTACTCGCTTACCGTAAGATTTGTGAATATTCTCTAAAACAATTTTCACGCTGGAGGCACCCTTTCTTGGTGGTAAATGCTAATTAGAAGGCTTGAATGCCGGTGTCTGTGGGGCAGGTGCCGCAGTTTGTCCATTATTCTCTGATTCCTGAATCATGTAGATGGACTCTACCTGACGGTTGGATTGAGGGAGAGCGACAAATCGGCCTTCATCAATTAAATAGGTTACCTTCTCTGCCCGAATACTGTTACCACCCTGTTGCAAAATATAGACGTTGCCAGTGAAATCAATTCGGCGTTCTTTACTAAAGTACTGTGCTTGGGCAGATGTTGCTTGAAGTTGGCGAGAAGGATACAACATTTGCACATTACCGCGAGCGGTGATTACTTGGTTTTTGGCGTCATATTCTTGCACATCAGCACGGATAGTCAAAGGGCGATTTGCTTCAGATGTTTGTGCAGTAGCGGTTTGCAGTTGGGTAGGGAATGTAAAAGCGCCCAAGAGTGCAGCTGGCAGCATTAAAGCTAATCCAAAGCGACGCATTTGTGATATGGGCAATTGATAGCAGGGCATCATAGGAGTTTGGGATTCAGGATTGCAGCTTGTATTCTAATTATCTCAAGTACTTTATCCAGATATGAAATATACAATCTGGAGTGATTTACGATAACTACTGGCTGAAATAGTGACGCTACCCCCAACCTCAAGGTTTCAGGTAATTGGTATCTGATTGAAGGAGGCAGGAGGCAGGAGGCAGGATAGCGCAGCGGTAGCTCATCCTGGAACGTCGGGCAGTTTTCCTCTACTCTTGACTGCCCGACGCTCGCGGACTCGCTAACGCTGCGCTATCTGCCTCCAACATCCTCGGTAAAAATGATGTAGGCAGAATTACATGAATTCTGCCTAGCAAGGATTTGGGGCAACGCATAACTAATTTCACCACAAGTCTAATCAGTAGTCAGCACAATTTTAGGTAAAGATAAGATTTGATCTTTTCCCAAATCGCCAGATGTAATCTTATCTGGCCCTATTTGTTGTAATGTCGTCAACAATGCTGCGCTCTGACTCAATAGTTCATCTACATCAACGCCACCGTAACTAGATGGGTAACGCCGTAGGCGATTGCCGCCTTCTCCCAATAGAATAACTGCACCTCGCCAGTTCCGATTCTCCAAATGATATAGGGCTACAGAAATTTGGAGAATACCTTGATAAAAAGTTTTTTCTGGTTCGCTGGCTTCAATCCACAAAGCTTCTAAAGTGTCATGACAAGCGTAGAACTGACCAGAATTAAATTGTTCTACGCCTTGCCAAAACTCTTGGGGGATGATTTCGCTCATCCCATACTGTCTCGGACTTCTTTAATTGTTTCGAGAGAGATGTCTTGTTTGTCTCCAGCAAACTCGTTGTCTGAGGTGAGGAACAACATACAATGGCACTCTTTGCGTTCTCTCATTGGCACACAAGGACAGTTCCAATACGTGGCATGGACTTCAGCTTCTTTATCTTCATAATGGCGACAGGGACATAAAGGCGCACCTAGTTCGTCTTTATGTTTAGCTAGTCCTTCAATCACAACTGCGGTAACAGAAGGTTCAGAACAGAAGTATGTTCCAGTCCGCTTGGCGTATTGTTCGGAAAAATGCCGCATTGCCTCTAGGCTTTTATCGCTGGATTTTGTGTTATGTTCTGATGTGATCATGTCGCTCATAATTTAAATATTTCTTTGCATTGTACCTCAGCCTCATGTGAGGATTACTGGGTGGATTTCCCCAACCTTGCTGGTTCAAAGGCTGATATGTCCGGTGGGCTGGGATCAGATAAAATCTAGGAAATCACAACTTCTAAGCTAATCAAAATTCAAATTACATCTTGAGGCAGAATTTAAAAGTCAAGAGGTTAATTTATTCTCACCCAAAAACGATGCTGTGACGCATCTAAGGGTAGATACGGAATGCGCCCCTTTCCCAAGTTTTTGTATTATTTACTTGATTTATCCATTGTACTGAGTTTTATTTATCATAACTTTATAATATTTTATCAAAAAAATAATTAAAAGAACTTGTCTATTTTGCTACCTAGTGTAAACTTTGATGTGTTTCATAAAACAAAAGTTACAACTTCTACTATTTATGACCACTTCAATCGTTGCGAAAAAGTTATCGACTGCTGCGATCGGAGCAACAATCATTGTTTTGGGAATAGGAGCAGTAGCACAAGCAGCTGTTTTAACATTTGATGATATAGCGCCTATTTCAGGTTTCACTCTAATTCCTAACGACTACGGTGGATTTAATTGGGATAATTTTTACTACACGAATGGCTCGAATGCTATCTCACGTACAGGCTATGACAATGGCAGAGTGTCAGGAGACTACGTTGCTTTCAACGGGTTTGGAAACCCGGCCTTAGTCAGTGATGATGTTTTTGACTTCAACAGTGCCTATTTAACAGCTGCTTGGAATGATGGTCTTTCGGTTACTGTAGAAGGTTTAAATAGCGGTGTAACCCTGTATTCAAAAACTGTGGTTGTAGATACGACACAGCCAACTTTAGTTAATTTTGATTATTTTGGTGTTGATGAATTAAGGTTTACGTCCTTTGGTGGAGTTGAGCCAGATTATCTTGTAGAGACGGGTGGTAGTGGGACACAGTTTGCGCTAGATAACTTTACCTTTAATGAAAAAGCTACATCTGTTCCCGAACCTAGATTGCTACCAGCACTATTGGCAATCGGGGCTTTAAATGCTGGTTTGGTATTAAGACGTAAACAGTTAAAGCAAAGTTAACTTAAACTTTGCCAGAATGCCTAGAAGTCGTGGCTATACGAACAAAACCCACCTCCGTGGGCTAAAAGCTTTACAGATTGTAAAGGTAGGCTTTGTTCGTATAGCCCTTCTAGAGTGTAGTTTTTTGGTGAAGGTATCGATCAATACGAATGTAATGTTTTTTGTAGCTGGGGTTGCAGAGGGCGATCGCTTTCCAAAACTATACCAGGATGCTCCCAATTGATTACTTCTTGTTCTGGTGGTGAGGAAATATTTGGCCACAAAACCCAGCGGCTACCTTGAGGAAGAGTAGAGAGACTCAGGGGGTTTTGAGTCAGCCAAATCAAGGAGCAGCTTTTAGGAACTACTGAACTAGCATCTTCTAGGGCGGTTGTTGCTGCTAAGGTTTCTAGTACAAAGCGATCGCCTTTTATTAAATTTGTGGATGCTGTCCATAGTTGCACCTGTAATTGCTGTCGCTGTGCATAAAAATACAGTGATGCTGCGGCAATTACTGCTTGTTCAAAGTTTTCTTCTTCCCAATTGCTAGCGCTGTCAAGGGCAATAACTATTTCTTGTCCACCTGTCACCATTTCTAACTCCCGCACCCTTAATTCCCCATAGCGGGCGCTAGTCCGCCAGTGAATCAGACGAGTCGGATCTCCAACGCGGTAAGGACGGAGCGATCGCACCAGCCCCGTTGTTGCTGTCTGCAAGGGTCTGCCACGAGGATCGCCCCTTTTGCTCTCTTCTTGCCCCATTTCATCCACTAAGGGACAGGTAGCTAAGGGTAACACTGTCGGATAGACGATCGCTGTGGCTGCACAATCACGTTGACGGCGACACCAGAACAATCCTAAAGGCGCACCAGAACCCAGTTCGACTGTGTGCCAGCGATAAACGCCCCGGCGCTGGGTAGGGTGGTAATATACCCAACGGTAACTGCCTTGACTAGGAATTGTTTCTATCGCCTTTTGTACTGGTTTCCCTAAAACGAAAGGCAGCATATCCTCGACTTGCAACAAAGTTACAGGCTGCTGTGTCTGATTGCGGATTTCTAACTCGACAGTCAGATCATCGCCTGCTGAAACAGGTTGCATAGGACGGCGGGTGATGGATAGACCTGTGAGCGATCGCGGCGGTAAAATGGCTGCTACACCCAAAAGGGCAAAACTGATGCCGCTAATGGCGTACAGCCAACCAGCCATTGTATTTACACCTGCCCCAAAAAAACAAATCGCCGTTGCTGCTAGTACCCAACCGCCGTATGCAGGGGCACTGGCGCGGGTTTCTAACCAATTGGTGATGGGTTTGATGATTTTCATGTTTCTTTTTTAACCCAACGCCACTCGTAATTCACAGTATTTCAGGGGGTTGCTAAAAAATCCATAATAGTCATTTGTCATTTGTCATTGGTCATTGGTCATTAGTTAGGACTAAGAAAAGCTCAAAGGCTTGTGTAGCCTAATTATCACCTCGTTCCCAGCCTTAATACCTACGGTGTACAAGTCCTTCTCACTACCAGTCCTCGAATTACCCCACCCTAACCCTCCCCGATGCATTGGGGAGGGAACTAGATTTTCTATTTCCCCCCTTGGCAAGGGGGGATTAAGGGGGGTAATTCGACTCGTGTGTACACCGTAGGTATTAAGACTGGGAATGTCTTCTGAAAGGGCTGCTGCCTATCGTCAACAAAGAGAAGGCAGGGCCGTTTCCCAGGCTCCAGGCTAGGAAGCATTGAGAGCAAAGGCTGTGTCGTGTCTTAACCTAGTGCCATTTGACCAATGACCAATGACAAATGACTCCGCACAGCAGTTTGATTCGACCAGGACTGATACGCTGTTAATTAAGGCAAAACTTCTATTAGACAAATTGTAAAATCAATGAATTACCTTGTTGCCGTATTACCAGACCGCATTCAAGCCGAAGCTGCTTACTTAGCTTTAGAAAAAGAAGGCATAAACAGTACCATCCTGGGGAGGGGATATAAAACGGCTGACGAGTTTGGCTTAATTGACCCCAAAGACCAAGCTAAAAAGCAAGCAAAACTGATGGCAACCTGGCTGATACCGTTTGGCTTTTTTGCAGGTTTTACATTCAGCCTCATCACTGGTTTAGAGACTTTTGCCTGGGCGGGTGAAGTTGGCAATCACATCGTTGGCGGACTGCTAGGTGCTGCTAGTGGTGCTATGGGTGGTGTACTTGTGGGTGGTGGAGTCGGTTTACTAATAGGGAGTGGTGATGCTTTACCCTATCGCAACCGCTTAGATGCGGGTAAATACTTAGTTGCCGTTCAAGGTTCTGAAACTCTCACTCGGCAAGCAACCCGAATATTACGACAATTTGATCCAGAAAATATCCAAGGTTATGCTGACACCAATACTGTGTATTGAATGAATCATAGTTCACACATTCCGACACAGCGACTTGAGTTGCTTTCCTGTTCTTTGGAGGTGGTTCAAGTCGCTGTAATCAAAAACAAATTCCAATAGGAAGTGCTATCAGCTGATGCCAGCAGGGATTTGCTTTTGAAGCAGTAGAAACACTGGTCAATTTTGCCTTTACTCACCCAAAACTCAAAAGAACGATCGCACTGCCTCAATTTGCATTCTGGAAAAATTCGGAATGCAACAAATTCGTAGAGATAAAAATCTGCTGAAATGGGAATTAAAGTTAAAATCAAGATATAGGACTCATATTTGATTTCTGAAAAAACTCAGTACAACTAAGAAGCCTTATTCCCTATTCCCTATTTGCCTATTGCCTATTGCCTATTCCCTATTGCCTGTCTACGCAAATTCGTTCAGAAATCAAAGCGGATTCCTATTGTTATAGCAGATTAATTCTCAATTCATAACTCATAATTTTTAAGAATGTTGCCACGAGAAGAACTTTTAAAAGGTGTTGAAAATCGAGATAGTGTAGCTAGGGTAATCGACCAAGCAGAGCAAGCCATCAAAACTTGGGAAGTGGTTTTGACTGATTTTCTCTCTCCTCCAGAATTGGCGGAAATTCAACGGGTGTTTAACCGATTAACAGAAGTGCAATTGACGGCGTGGGGTGGATATCCGCAAGCTGAACGTCAAAGAATAGCGATCGCTCGTTCGGAACTTCCCTTAGATCAATCTCAAGTCAGCCTTGTCGCTGTGGAAATTGCTGGTAATTTCCTGTTTGATACCGCCTCTCATCGCGACTTTTTAGGCGCAATGTTGGGAACAGGAATTGTTCGTGAAAAGACGGGAGATGTTATTGTCTTAGGAGAACGAGGGGCCCAGGCGATTGTCGCACCAGAATTAGTGGAATTTTTGGAAATGAGTCTTAAACAGGTGCGATCGGTTCCTGTGAAAACTCAGCAGATTGAGGTAACTGAACTAAGGGTTCGGGAACCAAAGAAAAAAGAATTAACTACTGTGGAAGCTTCTTTGCGATTAGATGCGATCGCATCTGCTGGCTTTGGCATGTCCCGCAGCAAAATGGTTGATTTCATTGATGCCGGTGATGTCCGCGTCAATTGGAAGGAAGTTACCCAAGCTAGTTCTCAAGTTAAATCAGGCGACTTAATCGCCATTCGCTCTAAAGGACGTTTAGAAGTTGGCGAAATAGCCGTTACAAAAAAAGACCGTTACCGAGTTCAATTAACAAGGTATGTGTAATCAGTGAAGAGTGAGAAGTTAGGAGTTAAAACTCCTAACTCATAAAAATATACTTAGGCTTTAAAGCGTTTTGCTAACATATTCAGCAGAAGTTTCCGCGGTACGAGTCGAGATAATTTGCTTCTAATTTGAGTGTTAGTATCAGAACTAATAACAGTTGGATAGCCTTTTTCCAAAGCCTCTAAAGATTCCCAAACCACTTTTTGAGAAGAATACATTTTATCTGTAGTGCTTGCTAGCGCTGGAGGAAAATTAGCTTCTGCAAAAAAGTTTGTTTCTATTGGCCCTGGACAAGTTACTAAAATATGTACACCATATTGACGATTTTCTGCCCATAGCGCTTCACTAAAGCTGAGAATAAAAGCTTTACTGGCAGCATAAACAGAAAGGTATGGTATTGGTTGAAAAGCCGTAATTGAGGACACGTTAATAATACTTCCAGAGCGACGTTGCCGCATCAAAGGGAGAAATTTATGGGTTAAATCTACCAACGCTAAAATGTTTAACTGTACAATTTTGACTTGTTTTTCTCCATCACCTTCAGCAAAGTCGCCATAGTAACCAAAACCAGCATTATTGATTAACAAATCAATGGTTAAGCCTTTTACTTTTGTGGCATCAAACACACTAGCAGCTGCATTGGGTTCGGTGAGGTCTTTTACTATAACGTCTACTTGAATTTTGTGTTGTTCTCGTAATTCTGTAGCTAATTGGCTTAGTTTCTTTTCGGAACGAGCAACAAGTACAAGATTTGTATTGCGTGCGGCTAGTTCTTGAGCAAAGGCTTTACCAATACCACTAGAGGCACCAGTAATTAAAGCAGTTGGCATTCTACATATTCAGATAGTTTTTAAGCACCATTAAAATTTTAACTATGGTGGCTATAAGTTTTAACTACCCAAAGTGATATACCCAAAAGAGTAAAAGCGCTACCTACTAATAAAGCCTAAGTGGAGAAAGCCCCCACTCAAAACTTCTCTTTTCCTAATACCAATTCTCTGTAAAGCTGTACATTATTTTTCCCCAGACCAAAAGAGAGATTGTTGGATTTTTATCCAAAAACTATTGCCTCCCAACCTCTCCAAGGCATCGGGGAGATGCCTTGGAGAGGTTGGGTTATTTCTATGAGTGTTCATCAAGAATTGGTATAATAATCAACATTCGGAAGCGATGTGAATTCTCCAACTACACCGATATGGGAGATTCTTAAGTCTTCTTCATCTGTATATTGAATAGACGAGTCAATTTTTTCTGGTAATTCTCTGTATTTGCACGACCACTCAAATACAAATCTAGAGTCCAAGTGCTTAAGGTTAGAAAATATCTGCTTCCATTGGCTTCGTCTAATTCGATTTCCCCACCTTGATTGTAACTCTCTTGAGTAAGCTTCTTGTTGATAAACAAAGAAATCAAATGGCCTTTCTTTTAAATTTTTATGATCAAGTAAATGAATGAGATGAAACATAAAGCCATCTTCAGAGAGGCTACTTACAAGATTTTCTAAAAGTGGCACAACATCATCAACTGGTACATGCTCCAACACAGATTTGGAAAAGATGAAATCTATTTTTCCTTTACTAGGTAGTTTTTGAGATAAATCAATTGGAGCAACGTATTCTATACCCAAGTCTTGTAAGACTTCTACGGTTAAATTTTTTAATGAAAGTAGTTTCTTTAAACGCAAGTAGATAATCTCACGATCTTCAAATGTAGATAGACTATCTAAGATACTCCAATCTACAGACTTACACACGGCTTTAAAAATATTTTCTGGTTGTAATAATGGGTAAACATCGGTTGCATAAACCTTTTTGGCTCCAAGAAGGTAAAAGACTAACGAATGAGTCAGCAACCATCCACTTCCAATTTCAAGACAAATTTTATCACGTAATACATATTTATCTTTACCAGACTGAAGTAGATAGATAGCAACTTCATTGGCACAAATATCAAGCCTTTTGCCCTCAACAGCTAGCTTACTTGAATGCATTTTATTATATAAAGCTTGATATAGTTCAGATGATCTAATCACCGATTTGGTTCGTTCATCAAGAAGATTCTTTACTAGATTTTTCATTTTGCACACCTCTATTGCTTAACTTATTGGGAATTGAACACGACACTATGAAGTGTAGCAGTTAGATGTGTTCTTGTATAAGAGAAGCACTTAGTACTTATTACTTTTTATACAAAATAGGCTAAGGTAATTCATAATTATCAATCAGTTTTATACTATTTCTGTTTGAAGATGCGTCTATAAAACTGATACAAAACTACAGACTGTAGCGACAATTTATGTAGACGCATACTCCTATGTCGAAGCAAGCTACGCAAAGCGTCTGTCTACGACACGCTACGCGAACGTAGAGAAGCGGCTACTCTTACGAGAACCCTTTGCTTTGCTTTCAGCGAACAATTTTTATCATAGTGATTCAAATTTATTTGAAATTGCTAATTACCATTTTTCAGACCAATAAATAATTTCTGAAGCAGAACTATTAATAGCAACGCCGTAGCTATCTCCATGATTCCACTTGAAACCAGGTCTACCTTTGTCCTCTGTATTTAATACCAGTATTTCATAATTAGCTGGAAAAGATTCCGCAGGAGAATCACTGGTGTAGAAGAAAGTTGTCGGCACACCGTTAGGCTGGTTTATGTGGTCGTTTGTGTTTCCACCCTTATATTTGTGCTTTGCACTACTTCTGTATTGTGAAAGTAATTTTTCTATCTTTTGTGGTGGCTCTTTCAGCCTAATTTGAAAAAAACTACTTCCTTGCAAAGATTTGGGAGAATAAGCAATGCGAAAGTCTTTTGTATCAGAGGAAATGTCATGAGGAAAATGTTTTACTTGGTCATTATCAGACCATAGTTGATTCCGAATTTCTTTGTAGCGTGATGTATCAGTTATTATTTTAGGTTCGCTAGTATTGCTAAAACTTGTTCTCAGAAAAAAGCTTCCCCCGACAATACTAAGACTAGCAAGGGCTAATAGAAATTGCGATCGCTTCATCAAGTTGGGTGTGTCTAACTTTTATAGTCATATACCCAACTAATAAACTAAATTCGTACTATTGCGGATATCCGATCAGAGATATTAACAGAAACTTTGTGTATTTAGAGGAAAATCAGGATAATTGTAAAATTACTGTGAAGTCGGTCAATGATTACCTAGTCAAAAACCGTAGGTGATCCTCATTGAGGCTAGTACCGCAAGGCGGAATTAAAAATTAAAAATTAAGAGGATGTTTGAAAAGTCCTCTTGTCGGTATCAAAAGTTTTAGATCCCCCTAAATCCCCCGATAAATTGGGGGACTTTGACTCCGGTTCCCCCTTTTTTAAGGGGAGCCAGCGCGGTCTTGGGGTCTCCCCAAGTGGAGCGACTGGCGTGGGTTAGGGGGGATCTAAAGTGCCTAAAATCACAGCGAAACACTTTTCAAACAACCTCTAAGACAGCGTAAGGGTTTTGTTGATTGGGAATGGGTGGTTTATTTCCGCCGTGCTGTACTAGTACTAGCGTTGTAGCTAACGAAATCAATTCCACAGCTATCCATTTTTTTCAATTCTTCCTGATGCAGCAAGAACTAAGGCGGATATATAAATAGTAGATGCACCTTAATTAAATCACAGCCTTCAGCTTTTAGTTGGGGGCTTTTTTTTATTGCTGATATTTTTTATTCGGGAAAAATAAATTTTGTTAAAAGTCTAATTTGCCCGGATATGGCAATAGCTAAAGTGGATTACTAAATAGTAGATGCACCTTAATTAAATCATAGCCCTCAGCTTTTAGTTGAAGGCTTTTTTATTGCTGATATTTTTAATAAGTAAGAAAATATAGGACTCATATTTGATTTGGTGAAAAAACTCAGTACAACTAAGAAGCCCTCTTTCCTGTTGCCTGTTGCCTGTTGCCTATTGCCTGTCTACGCAAATTCGTTCAGAAATCAAAGCGGATTCCTATAGTACTTTAGTTAGCCTTGACTTGCTGCCATAGAGTATCAACAGTCACAAACTCATAACCTTGTTGTAGCAGTTGCGGAATGAGAATTTGAATTGTCGCAGCAACATCTTGTCCACCGCAAGCACCATCATGCAAGACAATCATTGAACCA